>NZ_JBICCO010000142.1:0-9540 GCF_043119405.1 Achromobacter sp. 413638 | reverse complement strand
ATCACTGAGCGAAGCAGTTCCCCAAGACGGTTTTCACCATCAGCGGAGACATGGTGGAATTCATCAATGGCAAGCAGCACATTGTCAAAATCGGTTTCCTCAACAGCCTCAAAAGCGAACCGCAAGGTTGCATGGGTGCAGACAAGAACCTTGTCTGGTCCCTTGAGGAAGTCAACAAAAGCTTTGACCTTGCTTTGCTCACCACCAGGTGTGCAAAGGTTGTTCTTTGGCTCTACAACCCAATCAGAGAAGAAGCCAAACTTGCTGAGTTCTACACTATCAAAAGAGCCGCCGATGGACTTTTCAGGGACAGCAATGATGGCTTTGGACAGTCCTTGATTGATGAGCTTGTCCAGTGCGATGAACATCAAGGCGCGAGACTTACCAGAAGCAGGAGGTGCTTTCAGAAGCAGGTATTGCGCATTGCGAGCTTCAAAAGCCCGATCTTGCATGTCACGCATACCGTACTTGTTGGTGCTGGTGCTTTGACCAGTCTGGGCATAGGTAACTTCAACGATGTTAGGCATTCTGGGTCCCTGTCATTTTTTCGTAGAGCTTGAAGAGGCATTCAAGACGCTCTTCGTCATTAGCAAATGGTTTGGCTCGATATACACTTTCCACAACTCTATCCATAGACTCATGTGCATAGAGTAAGTCTTCCGGCATCTTCTCTGGATCATAGAGTTGAGCCAAGTTCCTCTCTGGATAGTTTTCCCTTGCAGCGAGAATCATAAAAACACATTCAGTGATTGCTGCCTTTTGAGTATCTGTAGTGTTTGGAAATGGAAATGTGTTGTAGGTAAGTTGAACTGAATACTGAAAATCATTTCGCATTCTGGAGCTTGTCACTGACAGCCAAACCATGTGCATCTTCGACGAGAGAACCCCAAAAAGGTATGGTTGAGCATCGTATGCAGCAAGCGCCTTTTCGCTAATGATGGTGTTTTGATCTAAAAATCCAGCAGGAACATAGACACGCCTACTGGAAGTTGTTTTAGGAAAAATGATTGACGGGGTTTCTTGGTGCGGCTGAGTACGAAAGCGATGGCTAACCTCAACATGCTGACGTGCGACAACCCCACCAGCTTGCCTAAATTCACGACACTTGTTGATCCTCTCAAGGATTGGCGGAATTGCCTCTGCTTCGGCTTTGGTAGCGTCTGTAACCCACAGGCAGTAGCGGGCATTGCCACTCATGAAGTCAGCCGCCCCCATGTATTTTCTAATGAATTTTTTAGCTTCTGGTGCTCTTCTAATTATCTCGTCTTTCTCTTCTTCCGAGAGAATAAAGTTGTTCCCATCCAAAGGAACATTGCCAATGCTCATTTTTCCAATGTTGGAGATGGCCCGATTAGTTGGGGTAACAATGACAGTATCTGAGTCAAGCAGATACGGACTAATGTTCTTTACCTGCTTGGAAATTATCTCGTTATAGAGGTGTTTTATTTTTATGCTATCAGCATTCTTGATCCCAGCAATGATGCATGTGACTTTTGCCTGATTCTTGGCATTGTTACCCCAATCAAATGATTGATGGGCAAAGCTAATTTCCAAACCAAGAGAAAAGATGTAAGGCCAAATGATGCAGACCTGTTCACCTTGACAGATAGAGTTCGTTGAAACGAAAGCAAATGATGCATCGCTTTTTCCAGCAATGTAGTCTGCTGCCTTTTTAAACCAACATCCGATATAGTCAATTCGCTTGAAATTCTCAAAGCGATCAAAGACATTGATGATTTCTTCTTTCTGCTCGTCAGTTTGATTTTGAAAACCGACATAAGGAGGATTCCCTAGAATAAATACATCCCCATCCTTCTGTGGGCAGACTGCATTCCAATCAATACTTGTAGCATTCGCACATACAACATTTCCACTACTCTTCAGAGGAAGTGCGGGATTGCAATGGCCAAAGGTAGCCTTGAACTTCATGTTCATCTGATGCTCTGCAAGCCACAGAGACAGAATAGCTACTTCGTGAGCGAAGTCATCCAGTTCAATGCCATAGAACTGTGAAAGTCGGATTCTTGAAAGAGGAATCAAGCCTTCTTTGGAAATTTCTTGCAGTCGCTTGAAAATTTCCATTTCAAGCTGGCGAAGTTCCTTGTAGGCAATGATGAGGAAGTTGCCAGATCCGCAAGCAGGGTCAAAAATCTTCAGATGTTCAAGTCTGAGAAGAAGAAGTTCAAGCTTGTTCTTGTTGTCTGCATGCTTCTCAAACTCTTCCTTCAGTTCGTTCAGGAAGAGAGGTTCAATGACCTTCATGATGTTGGGCACTGACGTGTAGTGCATGCCCATGTTGCCGCGCTGGTCGGGATGGACCACCGCTTGAATCATTGAACCAAAGATGTCAGGGTTGATTTCTGACCAGTTCAGGTCCGAGCCACACTCAATGAGCATGGCACGAGATTTCCTGTTGAATTTCGGTATCGGGAGCTTGTCAGCGAACAGCCCACCGTTCACATAAGGAAAGTCAGTGAGATAGGCAGGAAGACCATCACGGTGTTCCTGGTTCATCACATCAAAGACCTTGCCTAGATAGTCATCCAGGTCACTGCCATCTTCTGCTGTGTGCGAAGCAACATGATTGGTGAAAAGCTTTGACTCAAAGATGCCAGTATCTTCAGCAAAGTAGCAGAACAGAATTCGTGAAAGGAATACGTTCTGCGCATGGATTTCTTGCTTGGTCTTGGCTGGATTGTTGTCCCTTAGCAGGTCAAACAACTTAGCCATTTTTTCTGCTGCTTTGACATCAGCAGGGTTCTCACTTTGGGCCTGTGCTTTTTCTAATCCAGCCCAAGGAAGAAAGAAGTCAAACTTCTTGTTGAGTTCAGCCAGGGCAACATCCAAGGTGTCTCCAGTCTTGGTGTCAATAGCAAGAAGGTGAGTTTGATTGATGGCAATGATGAAACGTGGCTGGTGCTTCTCTACCACATCAGCATCCTTCATCTCATCAATCACAGACAGGAGCTTGTCACTGTTTGTGGACTTGAAATAGACCTGTTTCTTCCAAAGAACTTCACCATCGTTCTTGGAGAGGTTATAGCTTCCCTTGCCTACAATTTTTAGGCGAGTGATAGATGCCTTGGGCTTGTCGTAGCAATCAAGCAAATCATAGATGAATGACTCGTGATTCACATTGGCAACGAGTGCCTTAACTTTTTCCTCAACCTGACCAATGTTCATTTGATTTCCAAAAATCAATGTCTTTAAACTGAAAAAGCACCTGTGGTGCTTTCCTTGTTGTTCAATGTCGCTACAAACCATCAGAAGGTGAGCAACTTCATGCTTGGTGTTGTTCCAAGCAGCACTAGTGCCATCTTAGCCCAGTCGTCCTACATGGGGCTAGATCAAGATGTCATCTGGGTGGAGGTGGAGAGGTGCAGATACAAAAAAAGCACCCCAGAGGGTGCTTTCTTGTCATGAACATGATGTGGCTCATCACACACGGTACTGTTCGAGGTCTTCACCCGCTGCTTGGGCTTCAACAACCCAAGCCGGCTTGCGACCACGAGCCGCACCAGACCACGTCAGTTCCCCTTTCTTGTACATCACTGTGCTTTCTTTGGCTGTACCCTTGCTGCCTTTTCCCTTGCGGGATACAGCGACAAGGCCCAGTTGTTCAGCAGTCAACCCATACTGTTTAATTTTATCTTTGACATCAGCAAGGACAGACTCAATTTCTGCTGCCCTTACCTTCTCAGCTTCTTCTTGGAGCTTCTTAATCTGTTCCTGAAGTTCAGCATAGGTTGCCATCTGCTTCTTTCCTTTAGATGAGGTGGTGGTAGAAGTCATTGTATCTAAATTTCTGGAAATAGGTTAGTTCCTGTCACCATAGTAGGCGTTAGTCATCGTAGATGAACTATGCCCTGCCAGCATCATGATTTCTTCCTCATTCAATGCTTGACCACTACGAAGCTTGGCAAACACACCTGCAAGGCGATCAGGCATGTTCTGAATGGTCTGTTCAACAGTCTGTGGTGACACACCCATTTCCTTTGCAATCTGGAAGTTGTTCAAAGCCTTTTGACGAATCAACTTGGTGAGTGCTGTTCTACGGGTATCGTGGAAGTGAAGGCGTGTTTCTGGGTCATCATACATGCCCAAAGCTTTCAAAGCATCAACCCAGTAAGCGCGGAAATTCCAGCCAGTTAATTTAAAGATTGGGCCTTTTGCCAGCTTGTTTTTCAAGAGCCATGCACGGAATTCTTCATCCTCTGGAATCATGATGTCTCGTGGTCTTCCGTTCTTCGTTGTTGGAAGATGGATAGACCAGAGTTGGAAATTCACGTTTTCCCACTGAGCTTTCAAGACTTCACTTTTACGAGCACCTGATTCAAGGCAGGTGATGAAAACAAAGTAGGGTTCAATGTTGCTCTTCAACTTCATCCACTCAGCAATCTTCACTGCTTCTTCATCAGACAGAACCCGCTTTCTTCCAAGATAGGGCTTTGGCTTTTCACCACGAGGAAGCATCTTCACTGGGTTCATCAAGCCATTCGGAAAGAGATCGGGATAGAGCTTGTAGACCTTTTCAAATGCTGAACTGATGGTTGATAGCTCACGAAGAATGGTGTTGTTCTTAATGCCTGTAGATTTTCTGGATTCGATGTAAGCCATGAGCAACCAGAAGTCCACTGTATCAATCTTGAAAGCACCAAAATCAATGAAGTTCTTGTTGAAGACCTTCTTCATCATGGCATCAACAATGTTGTTTTGATAACGATAGTTATCAATCTTGCTGCCAATGTCTTTGAAGTAGATGGGAATGGAAGGGATGGCTGAAAGACAACGGTTGTGATTGGTCTTGTATGAAGACTCCGCTTGCTTGCTCATGAACTTTTCAAAGTAGTCCTTGAGTAAGGTCCGCATGTTGGGCATCTCCATTTGATATTTCATATCAAAAATGAGATTCTGCGGGACACCTGAGTCAATCCGCTTCAACTCTTGTTCTTCCCAAGAGCGAGCGGTGGACTCATCATCAAAGACCTTGTTGATGTTTTCACCACCTTTGCGGATTTGGACACGCCAGCGGGTGACAGACACTTTGCGGCCTGTTTCCCTGTTTAGAACCTTGTACTTGAACGAGTAGACTGACACTGTGAGCCCCCAGATTGCACAATCAAAAACCGTGGTGCAAAAAATTGTGCATCAGAACCGGTGTTTTGTGCAAAAAACACTTGGTAGGCCACGGCAACATGTTGATTTACAACGAGTCCATAGCACTGTATCGCGCTTCAACAAGGCGCAGCAGGATGCCTTCCTGCCCTATGTCGAAAGCGGCCTGTTCACCTTCATCGGCGCGACCACCGAGAACCCCTCGTTCGAGGTCAACTCGGCCTTGCTGTCGCGGGCGCGGGTCTACGTGCTGCAATCGCTCACGCCCGAGGAACTGCAACTGCTGGTCGACCGCGCCATCGCGGCCTTCAACGACGGCCTGGAGGCCGGCGCCGCCATGCGTGTCGAGCCGGACGCGCGCGAGCAGCTGGCGGCCTGGGCCGACGGCGACGCGCGCCGGCTGATCAGCGCGGTGGAAGTGGTGGCCGAATCGGCCCAGTCCGCCGGACGCGACAGCGTGGACGCGGCCTGGCTGGAAATCGCGCTATCGCAGAACCTGCGGCGCTTCGACAAGGGCGGCGACGCCTTCTACGACCAGATCAGCGCCCTGCACAAGGCGGTGCGCGGCTCGAATCCGGACGCGGCGCTGTACTGGTTCTGCCGCATGATCGACGGCGGCGCCGATCCCAAATACCTGTCGCGCCGGCTGGTGCGCATGGCGGTCGAGGACATCGGCCTGGCCGATCCGCGCGCCACCGACCTAGCCGTCAACGGCGCCGACATCTACGAGCGGCTGGGCTCGCCCGAAGGCGAGTTGGCGCTGGCCCAGGCGGTGGTCTACATGGCCTGCGCCGCCAAGTCCAACGCCGTCTACAACGCCTACAACCAGGCCCGCAAGTTCGCGGCCGAGCACGGTAGCGCGCCGGTGCCCATCCACTTGCGCAATGCGCCGACCAAGCTGATGAAGCAGTTGGGCCACGGCAAGGCCTATCGCTACGCCCACGACGAGCCGCATGGCTACGCCGCCGCCGAGCAGTATTTCCCCGATGGATTGAATCCTTCCTTCTACCGGCCGACCGACCGCGGCCTGGAGGCTAAAATCCAGCAAAAGCTGGCATTCCTGCGCGAGCTGGACGCACAGGAACGCGCCAAGAAACGGTAAGGGGCCGCCGGCCCGCTTGCCCTCCGCAACCTCACCGACATCACCATGCTAGACCCGATACTGCTGCGCAAAGACCTGCAAACCGTCGTCGACCGCCTCAAGACACGCGGCGTGTCCTTCGACACGGAACGGTTCAACGACCTGGAATCCCGCCGCAAGGCCGTCCAGACCGAGACCGAATCCCTGCAAGCCCGCCGCAACGCGCTGGCCAAGCAGATCGGCCAGCTCAAGGCCAAGGGCGAGGACGCCAGCGCCGTCATGGCCGAGTCCCAGGCCGTGCCGGTGCGCCTGAAGCAGCTGGAAGAAGAGCTGGCTGCGCTGCAGCAGCCGCTGAACGAGCTGCTCATGTCGGTGCCCAACCTGCCGCACGCCAGCGCCCCGCTGGGCGAGTCGGCCGACGACAACGTCGAAGTGCGCCGCTGGCTGCCGGCCGCCGCCGGCCCCGACGGCAATCCGCAGCCGCTGGCCTTCGAAGCGCGCGACCACGTCGCCGTGGGCGAGCCGCTGGGCCTGGATTTCGATATGGCCGCCAAGCTGTCTGGCGCGCGCTTCTCGTTCATGCGCGGCCCGATCGCCCGCCTGCACCGCGCGCTGGCCCAGTTCATGCTGGACCTGCAGACCGGCATGCACGGCTACACCGAGTGCTACACGCCCTATATCGTCAATGCTTCGACGCTGTATGGCACGGGCCAGCTGCCCAAGTTCAAGGACGACATGTTCGCCGTGTCCAAGGGCGGCGGCGATGACGATCCCAAGGTCGACGACCAGGGCAAGCCCTATGTGCGCGAGGACCAGTACCTGATCTCGACCTCCGAGATCACCCTGACCAGCGTGGCGCGCGACTCCATCCTGGCCGCCGCCGAGCTGCCGCTCAAGCTCACCGCCCATACGCCGTGCTTCCGTTCCGAGGCCGGCAGTGGCGGCCGCGACACGCGCGGCATGATCCGCCAGCACCAGTTCGACAAGGTCGAGATGGTGCAGATCACCGCGCCCGACCAGTCCTACGAGGCGCTGGAAGACATGGTCGGCCACGCCGAGCGCGTACTGCAGCTGCTGGAACTGCCGTACCGCGTGGTGCTGCTGTGCACCGGCGACATGGGTTTCGGCGCGGCCAAGACCTACGATCTGGAAGTCTGGCTGCCGGCGCAGAACACCTGGCGCGAGATTTCCTCGGTGTCCAACTGCGAGACCTTCCAGGCCCGCCGCATGCAGGCGCGTTTCCGCAATGCCCAGGGCAAGCCCGAGTACGTGCATACGTTGAACGGTTCCGGCCTGGCCGTGGGCCGCGCGCTGGTGGCCGTGCTGGAAAACCACCAGCAGCCGGATGGCAGTGTGGTCGTGCCCAAGGCGCTGCAGCCCTACATGGGCGGCCTGACGGTGCTCAAGCCCTGAGCGCGGGCGGCTGACATCGGTCTCCTGCATCCGGCTATCGTCCGGACGCAGGGAAAAATGACGGACTCCCTCGGGAGTCCGTTTTTTTTATGCTCGGAACACAAGCCCGGTTTTATTCACCCATATCGGCTTGTGCGATGTGCGGGCCAGCCATATTCCTGTCGTTTTTGCTGATTAATCTGCGTGGATAAGTGCTTGGTTCAAATGTTAATAATTGTGTAATCCGATATAAGGGCCGGATAGTTGCGGCACAATACGCAGGCGTATACACGCATCATTCACTTATAAATAACAAAGGAGTTATCCATGACTTCAAGAATGATTGGAGATTTTCGCGTGAGATGCTCGGTGGCTCAGGAAGAGAACCAGGGCTACCGCGTGGAGATCTGGACTCGCCGCATCGGCGGCAGTGCGCCGGAAAAATGCTGGACGGTGCCCGGACAGGAGCCGTTCGCGACCTTGGACGAGGCGGAGCAGGAAAGCCGCAATCTGTTCGAAGAAATCAACGGCGTGCGTTTCAACGGTGAACCGGAGTTTGCTCATGCGTCCGCATAATGGTTGGTGGCGGGCGTCGAGCGCGCCCCGTCGGTGGATCGATCTGGTCCAGGAGCCGTCGCGTTGGGAAGGCGGCAAGGTTCAGCAGGCGCCCTTGGCGAAGCCGGCCGTTGCCGGTAAGCCGCTGCCGGTCCCTGCTGTCTGATTCGTCCCTACCGTCGGGCGACCGGACATCGCCCTGACACCCGGCGCATCAGCTCACGAGCGGCATTGCCGCCCTGCTCGAAAAAAAGCCACTCGAAAGAGTGGCTTTTTGCTTGGCTGCGCGCCGGATCAGCGGCGGTGGCCGTGACCGTGCCCCCAATCGCCGTGACGGTAATAGCCGCCACGATCGTGCCAGTAGCGGCCGCCGCCGCGGTAGTACACCGGCGCGGGATAGATCACGGGCGGCGCGACATAGACGGGCGCGGGCCGGTAATAGACAGGCGGGGGCGGCGCGTAGACGGGCGCCGGCGCCACGTACACGGGTGGGGGCGGCGCCACGTAGACGGGAGCGGCCGGGTAGACGACGCCCGGCACGCCGATGGATATGCCCACGTCCACGCGAGCCATGGCCGCGCTGGATATCACCAGGCCGGCGGCGGTCGCGCCAGCGATAAGCCATTTGTTCATGTTGCACCTGCCCGCTGCGTGACGCAGCAAAGTTGAGTATTTGTCGACGCTATTTTCCCGCCTTTCATCGCGGAATTGGTAAGCGCCGCCTGCGCAATAGCGACAATACGCAACCGTCCCCCAGCGTTATGGCGTGGCTGTGTTGCGTTGCCGCATTCATTTTTCGCCCTGGTAAACCCTGAGCTGAAATCGACTGAAATGCGGCGGAATACCGCTGATTCCTGCCGGTGAGTTACAGGCAGTCACCATCTGGAGAGCGGTCGCGACGGCAGGCGCGGGCAGCGCGCTCAGTCTTCCTGCAGCCCGTCCTGCCGGCGGCGGAATTCCACTACCCAGACCCAGGGGTTGGCCGCCCAGGCATGGGTGCCGTAGCGTTCGCACCAATTGAGCGCGAAGGCGGTCTGCAGGGGCACGCCAGGCAGCAGCGACGACGAATGATAGAGCGCCAGCGTGCCCTCGGCGCGGGCGTCGGCCTCGGACAGGCTTTGCAGGCGCTGGATGCGCACGCCTACGACCACCGCGCTGGCGAAGGGCGTGCCCGATTCATCGGCAAGCAGGATGCTCTCGCCGGACTTGCCGTAGGGACAGCTGATCCAGGACGAGGTCTTGCGCAGTTCGGCCGATCCTTTGCGGGACGGTCCCATGGCCACCCACTTGCCGGAGTCCGATGCGTCGGCATACCAGATCGTGGTGGGCTGGGTAGGCTGGGGTTTGACGATGCGTCGCGTCTGTACCTTGTAGCCGTCCAGAATCGCTTGCTTGAG
>NZ_JBICCO010000141.1:0-9604 GCF_043119405.1 Achromobacter sp. 413638 | reverse complement strand
GGCCACCCCAGTCATAGAGAAAGAGTTTCCAGCTCATCGACGCAACAGCCTCAAGCCGTTGCCGACAACAAGCAAGCTGGCACCCATATCGGCGAACACAGCCATCCACATGGTCGCGTGACCCGTGAAAGTGAGCACCAGAAATACCGCCTTGATGCCAAGGGCCAGCACAATGTTTTGCATCAGCACCTGTGCTGTCGCACGCGACAGACGCACGAAGGTCGGAATCTTGCGCAGGTCATCGTCCATCAGGGCCACGTCGGCGGTTTCAATGGCGGTATCTGTGCCTGCCGCTCCCATTGCAAAGCCAATGTCCGCACGCGCCAAGGCCGGTGCGTCGTTGATGCCATCACCGACCATGCCAACCTTGCCATTTCTGGACAATTGCTCCACTTCGCGCAGTTTGTCGTCAGGCAGTTGGTTGCCTTGCGCACGGTCAATGCCAGCTTGTGCGGCAATGGCCTGTGCCGTGTGGGGGTTATCGCCGGTCAGCATCACGGTGTTGATGCCCAGAGCATGCAGCTCGGCGATGGCTCTCCTGCTGCTGTCCTTGATGGTGTCCGCAACGGCGAATAAGGCATGTACCCCTTTTGCGCCCACCAACATCACGACGGTCTTGCCTACGGTTTCCAGCGCCGCGATGCGCTGCTCCAGCTCTGGTGTGCACTGCCCCAGCTCTTCAAGCATTCGGTGGTTGCCCAGATAGTAGGTCTCCCCGTCGATTTGGCCTTGCACACCCCGACCGGGCAGCGCGCTGAACT
This sequence comes from Achromobacter sp. 413638, assembly GCF_043119405.1. Classification (NCBI taxonomy): domain Bacteria; kingdom Pseudomonadati; phylum Pseudomonadota; class Betaproteobacteria; order Burkholderiales; family Alcaligenaceae; genus Achromobacter; species Achromobacter sp. 413638. Next base: position 8,843 of record NZ_JBICCO010000141.1, on the reverse strand, counting down.
CGGCCACGTCGAGCAAGGCAACCCCATCCCGCTGCGCAGCCTGCGCCACCGCTTTGGATACCGGATGGTCTGAGCGGGCCGCCAGACTGGCAGCGATGCTGCGGCTATCGGAGGCGGCGAGTGCGTTGCCCCATGCGACAAAATCGGTCTGAGCAGGCTTGCCGTGCGTGATCGTGCCGGTCTTGTCCAGAGCCAGCCAGCGCAGCTTGCGGCCTTCTTCCAGATAGACACCGCCCTTAACGAGAATGCCGTGGCGGGCAGCGGCGGCCAAGCCGCTGACGATGCTGACCGGCGTGGAAATCACCAGGGCGCATGGGCAGGCAACCACCAGCAGAACCAGTGCACGGTAAATCCAGTCCATCCATGCCGCGCCCATGAAAAGCGGGGGCAGCAGTGCGACGGCGATGGCTAGGGCGAACACGAGAGGCGTGTACCAACGGGCGAACTGATCGACAAAACGCTGGGTCGGCGCACGGCTACCTTGTGCAGCCTCTACCGCGTGAATGATGCGGGCCAAAGTGGAGTTGCTGGCCAAGGCGGTGACGCGGTACTCGAATGAACCGGATTCGTTGATCGTGCCCGCAAACACCGGATCGCCGGGGGACTTCTCGACCGGGAGGCTTTCGCCCGTGATCGGGGCTTGGTTGACCGTGGAGCGTCCGTCTAGCACCTCGCCATCGAGCGCGATGCGCTCACCCGGTTTGACCCTGACTCGGCTGCCAATGGCGATTTGCTTGGCACTTACCTCTCGCCAAGTGCCGTCAGGCTGCTGCACCGTGGCCTGCTCCGGGGTCAGGTCGAGCAGTCCACGGATGGCGTTACGGGCGCGATCCAATGACTTGGCCTCGATCACCTCGGCCAGCGCGAAGAGCACCATTACCATCGCAGCTTCGGGCCAGTGGCCGATGAACATGGCACCCGTGACGGCAATCGACATCAGGGCGTTCATGTTGAGGTTACGGTTCTTGAGCGCGATCCAGCCCTTCTTGTAGGTGGACAGCCCCCCCGTCAAGATCGCGACAAGCGCCAGAATGACGACTGACCAATGATTGCCGTCGTGGAACCAGTAGACCGCTTCGGCCGCCGATGCAGCGATGAGGGAAATGCCGAGCGGCCACCAGTTGGTCGGCGTTGTCACAGGGGACGCGGATGGCGACGCGGCCACGGCCTTGTCCTCGACCTGCGCCTCGAATCCGAGCGCTTGTAGTGCCACAAGCACATCCGGCAGAACCCCGTCAGCATGGCGTACCGACAACGTGCGCTGCATCAGGTTGAAATCGAGACCGGTAACCCCGGCCACGGTGCCGAGCTTGTTGCGGATCAATGCTTCCTCTGTCGGACAATCCATCTTGGCAATGGACAGCTTGGTTGTCTGCCCAGCCGACGCCTCATCCATGCGCACAGCTTGCATGCCGATGGCCTTCAGTGCCTGTTCAACGGGAGACAGCGAAGGCAATTCGTGCCGCACGGTCAAGGTACGCTGCATCAGGTTGAACTCAAGACCAACCACACCCGCCAGCCCAGCCAGCTTGCCTCGGATCAGCGCCTCTTCCGTGGGGCAATCCATGTTCTCGATGCGGTACACCGCTTGAGCCGATCCGGTTGCCAGCGGGGCTTGTGCCGTGGGTTGGATGATTGGCCCAGTCGAGCAGCCACACCCCTTTGAAGCGCATTCGCTCATGGATAACTCCTTCAAATCGTCTATTCAGCCCCCATTAAAAACTCTATAGTCGCTATAGAGTCAAGTGAAAAATGGAGATTGAGGCATGGAAATCAGAATTGGCGACCTCGCCAAGCGCTCCGGGTGCGAGGTCGTGACCATCCGCTACTACGAGAAGGAAGGGCTGCTGCCGAAGCCAGCGCGCAGTGGTGGCAACTTCCGGTTGTACGGCGATGTGCACATCGAGCGTTTGCAGTTCATCCGCCATTGCCGTTCGCTTGACATGACGCTGAGCGAAATCAGGATACTGCTGGGCCTACGAGATAACCCTGCTCAGGACTGCGGCGACGTCAATACACTACTGGATGCCCATATTCGTCAGACCGAAGATCGCGTCGAAGCGCTGTTGCAATTGAAGCGGCACTTGCTCTCGCTGCGTGAAAAATGCTCGGGCGCTCGACGAATAGAGGCATGTGGCATCTTGCAAGGTTTATCAGATTGCAATCATCCGGGATGCAACGCATAGCATGAGTTGTTTCGCACGCCGACATTGGCCTGCGATTTTGGATTCGTGAGCGGCCTGCCTAATTGGCATCGGAGAAGGTCGTGCGGCTGACTTCTGATATTCCGTGCAGTCGTCTTCTGAAAATGACAGCCAGGCCGTCCAAACGCATGAAAAGCAGTGCAGAAAAGTCGTTCAGTAAAACAAAGTCTGGATAACCGCCCCTATTTTCGGCAGCGGTGAACTCTAGCTAAGCCTTACGTTGGTTTTTGGTTCCACTGCTCCCCAAACCCCGACTTCGATCCGGCTCCAGTGGTCAAGCTGTTCACGCCGGACGGCGGCGCGACTTGGCTGCTGACCGAGATTGATCCAGACGACCACGACCACGCCTTTGGTCTTTGCGACCTGGGCCTGGGGGAGCCGGAAATCGGCTGGGTCAGCTTGGACGAGCTGGCGAGCGTGCGCGGCGGGCTGGGCCTGCCGATCGAGCGCGACCTGTCTTTCCGGGCAGAGAAGCGTCTAAGCGGCTATGCGCGTGATGCGCGGCTGGCCGGGCGAATCGTCGTCTGACTTCGCCCTTGGAGCGCCGCAAGGCGCTCCTTGCGCTTTTTCGACCATCACAGGAGATCAATGCCATGAGCAGCCATCACGACTACATCATCGAAATCACCGCCCAGCATGATGCGCTCAAGCCGTTCGCGCCGGAGAACGGCCAGCCGCTGCGCTTCAAGATCGGTGACGCGGTGATCTACACCAACGAATACGGCGTGCAGTTCCGTAGCTGCATCAACGGGTTCTACCGCCCGACCGAGCCTTCGGGGCTGTATGCGCGCGGTATGCGCTACTACCTCGATTCGTCAGCGCCGTGGATGCCGGTTGCGCAATCCAGCCTGCGCCCTGACGACTCGGCCTGATGCCTTCGCGCCCCTTCCGGGGCGCTGCGCGCTGCGCTTGCCTCCAGGGGAAAGCCCTGCGGGCTATCCCCGCCGCGCGAGGCTTGGCACCCCTAAAGACCGCCGAACCGGCTGCGCCGGATCGGCCAGAAATCCGCAGCCACAGCAGAACCCGCTTCCCGATGTGTGGGGCGTAGTGCGCTTGGTGCTCATCGAACCTTGAAGGCTGGGCGTCCCCGGCCACCTGGGAGATGGCCGGTCGCGCTGTCGTGCGCGTAGCGCATCAAACCCCCTTCGGGGTTTCGCCCCTGTCGGGCTTCCATCGTTCCCTCGCTCCGCTCGGCTGACGCCTCCGGCCCGGCTTCCAGCTTCGGGCCTGCGCGCTTCGCTTGCCGTGCGGTCAGCGCAAGGGGAAGGCCGTTGCCATGTCCAGCCGTCTCCCCTGACTTCATCACCTTGTCCGCGACTGTAGCCCGCGCCCGTGTGCCGTCAAGGCGCGCAGGGCCGTGTCCTCGGCTGCGCCTGCGGGCCGCACCAACCCTGCGCTTGCCTCCTTGACGGCACACGTTCGCGCGCTCCTGACCGTCGCGGGCGATGAACTCAGGAAAGACGGTGGCAACAGGGCCAACCGGGTTCCTCTCGCCGACCGCACCAAACAGCCGAAAGGCTGGGCTCCGAATCTAGGAATCCGGTGTGCGGTGTGAACAGCAAACCCTTTTTTCTTTGTCAGGAGAAATGAAATGCAACTCGCATCCCGATTCGCTTCCCGTTCCCCCTCGCTGCGCAGCGACTACCCGCTGTCCGATGACCAGATTCACCGCGTAGCGCCGTCCATCTTCGCGGACGCGCCGCATGAAAGCCGTTCGCAGCGGTACGCCTACATCCCCACCGCTGCCGTGCTGACCGAGCTTCGCAAAGAGGGGTTTCAACCCTTCATGGTGACGCAAACCCGCGTGCGCGACGAAGGCAAGCGCGAGCACACCAAGCACATGATTCGCCTGCGCCACGCCAGCCAGATCAACGGCGCGGAGGCCAATGAAATCGTGCTGCTGAACTCGCACGATGGCACGAGCAGCTATCAGATGCTGGCCGGGATGTTCCGGTTCGTGTGCAGCAATGGCCTTGTGTGCGGCGACACCGTGGCCGATGTGCGCGTGCCCCACAAGGGCGACGTTTCCGGGCACGTCATCGAAGGCGCTTACGAAGTTTTGCGCGGCTTCGACCGGGTGAAGGATTCCCGCGATGCCATGCGCGCAATCACGCTGGACGAAGGCGAGGCCGAAGTGTTCGCCCGCGCCGCGCTGGCCCTCAAGTACGACCCCACCGACAACAAGCCCGCGCCCATCACCGAATCGCAAATCCTGATGCCGCGCCGGTTCGACGACCGCCGCCCGGACTTGTGGAGCGTGTTCAACCGCACGCAAGAAAACCTGACCAAAGGCGGATTGCATGGCCGCAGCGCCAACGGACGCCGCCAGCAAACCCGCCCGGTGCAGGGCATTGATTCCGATGTGCGCCTGAACCGCGCCCTCTGGATGCTGGCCGATGGCCTGCGCCAGTTGAAAGCCTGACCCCTTCCGATGTTTCACCCGCCGGAGGGGCGGTTTCCCCTCCATTCCCTTGTTTCACTTGATTGGAGAACCACCATGAACGCCATCACCTACACCGAAGCCCGCGCCGTCAACACCGCCGCCGCTGTCCCGCTGGAAGCCGCCGACCCGACCAAGAACCTGATTCTGGTTCCGCTGTCGCGGCTGGTGCTGCGCCCCACGGGCCGCAACGTGCGCAAGACCCCGCGCATGTCCATCCCCGAATTGGCCGCGAGCATCCAGCGCGTGGGCCTGCTGCAAAACCTGATCGTGATTGCATCCGCCGATGGCGAGCACTACGAAGTCGTGGCCGGTGGCCGCAGGCTGGCCGCGTTGAAGCTGCTGGCGAAGAAGCACCGCATCAGCAAGGAATGGGAGGTGCCTTGCCTGCTGGTGGCCGATGGCACCGCCCGCACGGCCAGCCTCACCGAGAACGTGCAGCGCGAAGCGATGCACCCGGCAGACCAGTTCGAGGCATTCGCCGCGCTGGTGGCCGAAGGCCGACCCATCGAGGACATTGCAGCGGATTTCAGCGTGTCCCCGCTGGTGGTGCAGCGCCGCTTGAATCTGGCGAACGTATCGCCCCGCCTGCTGGCCGACTACCGCGCCGAAGCCGTGAGCCTTGACCAGTTGATGGCCCTGGCCATCACCGACGACCACACCGCGCAGGAAGTCGCCTTCTACGATGCGCCAACATGGCAACGCCAGCCGTCCGCGCTGCGCGACCGCCTCACCGAAAGGGAAATCGACGCCTACCGGCATCCGCTGGTGCGCTTCGTCGGGCTGGACACCTACGAGGCCGCAGGCGGTGGCGTGCGCCGTGACCTGTTCGCCGAAGGTGACGCGGGCGTGTACCTGACCGATGCTGCGTTGCTGGACAGGCTGGCGCAAGACCGGCTGGCGGGCATCGCCGCCGAAGTGAAGGCCGAAGGCTGGGCATGGGTAGATGCCACGCCGGGCGTGACCCATGCCGACCTGCACGCCTTCCAGCGTGCGCCGAGGGAGCGGCGCGAACCGACCAAGCGCGAAGCGCAGCGCATCGAAAAGCTGCAAGCCAAGATGCAGGAACTGGCCGCAGCCGTGGATGACGCGCTGGACGTCGACGACGAGGAAAAGGCCGATGCCTTGCAGGAAGAAGGCGAAGCCGTGGGCGAGCAGTTGCAGGCGCTGGAAGATGGCTTGCAGGACTACAGCCCGACCGTGAAGGCCGCAGCCGGTGCCATCGTCACCATCGACCGCAACGGGCAGGCCGTCATCCATTGCGGCCTGCTGCGCGAGGCCGAGGCCAAGGCGCTGCGCACGCTGGAACGCCTGCGCCAAGGTTTCAGCGGCGAGGATGCCGTGAACGACGACGAAGGCGAAGACGGAGACAGCGAAGGGCAGCCCAAGACCGCCGCCATGTCCGACCGGCTGGCGCAACGGTTGAGCGCCCATCGCACCGCCGCGCTGCAAATCGAAGTGGCACGGCATCCGCAAGTGGCGCTGGCCGCGCTGGTGCATGGCATGGTGCAGACCGTTTTGCAGGAAAGCCACTACGGCCACGATCTGCCGCTGGGCGTGAGCCTGAAAGTGCAAGACCGGCTGGAAGGCATGGCCCCGGACTGGCCGGAATCGCCCGCCGCCGTGGCGCTGCGCGAACTGCAACAGGTGGCGGGCGAAGCCTTGCCCGAGGACAGCGCCGAACTGTTCGCCGCGCTGCTGGCGAAGTCGCAAGACGAACTGGTGCGGCTGCTGGCGGTATGCGTGGCCGTCACGGTGGACGTGGTGACACCCCGCACCACGCGGCAGCAGCCGGGCGAAGAACTGGCGCAGGCCGTGGGGCTGGACATGGCCGCGTGGTGGAAGCCATCCAATGAAGGTTATTTCCGGCATGTGCCGAAGGCCGCGATTCTGGAAGCCGTTGAGCAGTTCGCACCGTCGCACGTCACCCGGCTGGCGAAGTTGAAGAAGGCCGACATTGCCAGCGAAGCCGAGCGGCTGGCGGATGGAACCGGATGGATGCCCGCCATCTTCGCCACCGAAGGCACGCAGGAAGCCACGCAGGCAGAACCGCAGGCGCAGGATGACGCCCCGGAGGATGCCGAGGCACTGGCGGATGAACCCGCCGTGGCGCTGGCCGCTTGACCTGCGCCGATGGCAAGCGCCCCGGCCTTGAACCGGGGCGCTTCGCTTGAAGGAGAACGCCCCATGACCCACACCACCACCAGCCGCCTACGCATGGCGGCGATCTACGCCCCCGGCGCGGTACGCGCCCGCCGCTGGCACGGCGACGGCGACGTGCGCGGCTACCGCCCGCCCTCGGGCTGGTTAGCCCGTGCCGACCTGACCGACATTCACCCCATCACGGGCCGCGCCTTGCCGCGTGCCGTATGGTGGCTCATCGAGACGAAGAAATAACCCGAACAGCACCGCGCCCAGGCCGTTCCGTCCTGGGCGCGGTGAAATGCAAATCCGGGCGCGGCGGTGGCCGCGCCCGGTGTTCAAGGCCAACAGCCGAATCAGAACGCCGCCGCCTTCGCGCTCGCTCAGGCGGCGGCGTTGAAGGCATCGCTGTAGTGCGCGACGCCTTCCGGCACTGGCCCGTGCAGAGCCAGCGCCATGAAGTAGCCGGGCGGTACGCCCGGCAGTTGCAGACCCGCATGGGCCTCAAAACCAAAGCGCGCGTAATACGCGGGATCTCCCAGCAGCACGCAGCCTGCGGCCTGCATGGCTCGCAGTTCGGACAGCGCCTGTTCCATCAGGCGCGAACCGATGCCGTTTCCCTGCCTTGGCGGCAGGACGGAGATTGGCCCCAGGCCGTACCAGCCTTGGGCCTCTCGCCCGTGGTCATCGGTGATCGTCACCGGCGACAGCGCGACGTGGCCGACGACCTGGCCATGTTCTTCGGCCACGATGGAAAGCGTCAGTTCGCCGGCGGCTCGCAAGGCCCGCACGATGAATTGCTCGGTGTGGCTGGTATGTGGTGCATCGGCGAAGGCGGCCACCGTGACTGCCTCGATGGCGGCAACGTCGTCCGGGGTTTCGTGTCGGAGCTGGAGGGTCATGGACTGGTCTTGGTTTTCTTCCTGAGAGCATAGAACGGCCTGGGCGTGTCGGCGCGATGCGCCGCCGGGCTTTGCGGGCTTCGCCCCGTGCCGACTTCGCTGTCACGGCCATTCGGCTTCAATCCCTCACGTCTTCGCGCCTGCGGCGCTGCGCGCTGCGCTTGCCTCCAGGGGAAAGCCCTGCGGGCTATCCCCGCCGCGCGATGCTTGGCACCCCTTGATACCGCCGAACCGGCCTACGCCGGATCGGCCCGGCCAGCGCCCCACCGCGATGGGCGCGGCACTGGCGAACACGCTGGCGCTTGCTGCGGCAGGTTGTGCAAATGCAGGCCGTCCTCAACGCTGGCGGTTCGTACCCATCACGTCACGAAGGACGGTTCACGCCAGTTCACGGTATGCCTTTCCGGCATCGCTATGGAGCTTCCACGCCACGCCTCAAGACCGGCACCGCAAGGTGCGGCAGGGGCGTTCTCGCGTGTCGTCGGGGGGTTGACCTGGCCCGCGTCAGCGGGCGAGCCGGTGCAGCCTTCATGCGGGGATGCCGAGCCGGCCCCATCTCCTTTCGGAGCGGTTCGGCCCAAGGCGTCCTTGTCTCGTTGTGAATCCTGGCGGTGGCGCGGCTGCGCCTCGGGCTTCATGGCTGCAACCGTCCTTCGAAAACAATTTCCCCGCCGCTGCGCGGCTTCCTCGCGCAGCAAATTCTTTTCGCCTCCCGGCTCTCCACTGCGTTTCGACCGCAAGCGGTGCAGCCAGCCCGTCCCCCGCCGGCCGGATCACAACAAGGACGCGATGGGCGCGAACCTTGTTCAACCGAAAGGAAAACATCATGGCCAACATCGGCACCTTCACCGCAGAAAAAGACGGCTTCACCGGCACGCTTCGCACCCTGACGCTCAACGTCAAGGCCAAGCTGGTTCCCAACGACAAGGGGGACAACGAGAAAGCCCCTGACTTCCGCTTGCAGGCGGCCAGCCACGACATCGGCGCGGCGTGGAAGAAGACCAGCGAGGCCGGGCGGGAGTACATCTCCGTGACCCTCGACGATCCATCGTTCCCAGCCACGGTCTATGCCCGCCTGATCGAAAGCGAGGACGGCACGCACGACCTGATCTGGTCGCGCAGCAAGCCCCAGGCGGCGTGACCGCCGCCCGGCGC
>NZ_JBICCO010000140.1:0-9746 GCF_043119405.1 Achromobacter sp. 413638 | reverse complement strand
TAGTTTGTGGAGGTCGCCCGTTGCGGAACGAGCCGCAAGGCCGCGCAGAACCTCTATGTCGCCTCCAGCGCGGTGAACCGGCAGATCCTCAAGCTGGAAGCCGAGATGGGCACCGATCTGTTCGACCGCCTGCCCAACGGCATACGCCTGAACGCGGCCGGCGAGCGCATGCTGCAGCATATCCGCGCGACCCTCAACGATTTCCACCTGATGCGCGGCGAGCTGGACGAGCTGAAGGACGAACGCACGGGCCATGTATCGGTTGCAGCGATGGATTCGCTGTTCGTCGACCTGCTGCCCGCGGCTGTCGAGGAGTTCTCGGGACAGTACCCCGCCGTCACGTATGCCATCACCGCCGTCACGCCCTGGGATGTGGCGTCCAAGGTGCTCAGCGGCGAGTACGACGTGGGCATCACCTTCATTTCCAAGCTGCCGGCCGGCCTCGACGTGATGACCCAGGTCGCGCTGCCGCCTGGCGTGGTGATGGCATCCTCGCATCCACTGGCCAGGAAGGACGTCGTGAGCTTTGCCGACTGCCGCAGCCATGCCTTCCTGCGGCTGGAGGGACGCTTTCCCATGCAGGGAGGCGTGTCGCCGAAGTTCTCCGAATTCTGGGATCTGCTGACCCCCAGCGTGACCTGCAACTCCACCCTGTTGCTCAAGCGCCTGATCGTCACCGGACGCGGCATTTCCTTTTTCTCGAAGCTGGCGTTCCTGGAGGAAATCTCCAGCGGCGAAGTGGTGTGGCGTCCCATCGAGGAGCCCAATATCAACGCCCTGACCGTCGGCATCGTCGTGCCGAGCCAGCGGCCGCTATCCAAGGTGACGCTGGAATTCGCCCGCGGCGTCGCCCAACGCATCAAGCGCCTCGAGCTATCGCTGCTCGATGCCTGAATGGCGGCCCTTGAAGACAGCCGCCCTGCTCCGTCCACAACCCCATCTCACTCTACCCACATTGATCCCATGAAACCGAACTACATCGCCGGCCAGTGGCTGGATAGCGCGGCCAGCGTCGCCAACATCAGTCCTTCCGACACGCGCGACACGATCGATCATTATGCCCAGGCCGACGCCGGCATGGCCGAAGCCGCGATCGCCGCCGCGCACGAAGCCAAGGCGGCATGGGGCTTCTGCAGCCCGCAGGCCCGCGCGGATGCTCTGGACCGCATCGGCGCCGAAATCCTCGCGCGCCGCGAAGAGCTGGGCCGGCTGCTGTCGCGGGAAGAAGGCAAGACGCTGCCCGAAGGCATCGGCGAAGTCACGCGCGCCGGCAACATCTTCAAGTTCTACGCCGGCGAGGCCCTGCGCCAGCGCGGCGACAAGCTGGCCTCGGTCAGGCCGGGCATAGAGATCGACGTGACGCGCGAACCCGTGGGCACGGTCGGCATCATCGCGCCCTGGAACTTTCCGATCGCCATTCCCGCCTGGAAAATCGCGCCCGCGCTGGCCTATGGCAATACGGTCGTGTTCAAGCCCGCCGAACTGGTGCCGGGCTGCGCCTGGGCGCTGGCCGAGATCATCAGCCGCGCCGGCCTGCCGGCAGGCGTCTTCAACCTGGTGATGGGTCGCGGCTCGCAGGTGGGTCAGGCGCTGCTGGACGACCGCCGCATCGACGCCATCTCCTTCACCGGTTCGGTCGCCACGGGCCGGCGCGTGGCGCAGGCCGCCGCGCAACGCATGGCCAAGGCCCAGCTGGAAATGGGTGGCAAGAATCCGATGGTGGTGCTGGACGACGCCGACCTGGACGTCGCCGTCGAGTGCGCGGTGCAAAGCGCGTTCTATTCCACCGGACAACGTTGCACGGCATCGAGCCGGATCATCGTCGAGCAAGGCGTATACGCGCGCTTCCTGCAGAAGTTGCGGGACCGCGCGGCCTCGCTCAGGATCGGCCACGCGCTGGAAGCCGGAACCGACATCGGCCCCGTCGCCAGCCGCGACCAACTGGAACAGAACCTGCGCTACGTGGACATCGGCAGGCAGGAAGGCGCGCGATTGCTGTGCGGCGGCGGCGAGCTGCAACTCGGCACGCCGGGCCACTACATGGCGCCCGCCATCTTCGCGGACTGCGACAACGCCATGCGCATCTGCCGCGAGGAAATCTTCGGGCCGGTCGCGGCGGTCATGCCGGCACGCGACTACGAACACGCGCTGGCCCTGGCCAACGACACGGAATTCGGCCTTGCCAGCGGCATCTGCTCGACGTCCCTGAAGCACGTGCAGCACTTCAAGCGGCATGCGCAGGCCGGCATGGTGATGGTGAACGTGCCGACGGCCGGCGTGGACTACCACGTGCCCTTCGGCGGCCGGAAGGGATCCAGCCTGGGTTCGCGCGAGCAAGGCAGCCACGCGATCGAGTTCTACACCACGGTGAAGACCGCCTACGTGGCGGGCTGAGAGCTTGCCGCGATGCCGGCGCCCTCCCCGCCGGGACGGCGCCGGTGCTTGCGGATCAGCGCGTTTCCGTCACTGCGCCGCCGCGCAGCGCCGTGTCCAGGTACTCGCTGCGCGCCCGCGCATCCGGAAAGCGCATGTCGCGGTAACTGACGAAGCGCGAACCGCGCACCAGGCGATAGCCCAGCCAGATCAGCAGGAACAGCGGAATGCCGACGTACGTGGCCACCACGCCGCCCCAGTCGATGCGGTCCTGCAGGAAGGCCTGGTAGTTCTGTCCCAGCGTGATGACCAGGCACAAGGCGAAGGCGAAGATCGGGCCGAACGGGAAGAACGGCGACACATAGGGCAGGTCCGCCAGGTTGCGGCCCTGCGCCACATAGCCTCGCCGGAAGCGGTAGTGGCTGATGGCGATGCCCAGCCAGGCGATGAAGCCCGTCATGCCCGAGGTGTTCAGCAGCCAGACGTAGACGGCCTTGGGGCTGAAGATGAAGCTGAAGAAGCACAGCGCCGCGACCACGGTCGTGGCCACCAGCGCCCACAGCGGCACGCCGTTGCCGGTCACGCGACCGAACACCGCAGGCGCCTTGCCGTCGCGCGCTAGGCTGTACAGCATGCGAGTGGCGGCGTACATGCCGGAGTTGCCGGCCGACAGCACCGAGGTCAGCACCACCGCGTTCATGACCGAGGCGGCCGCCAGCAGGCCGGCGCGCTCGAAGATCAGCGCGAAGGGGCTGACGCTGACGTCGGTGACTTCGGTGCGCAGCAGCTGCGGATCGGTATAGGGAATGAGCAGGCCGATGACCAGGATGGCCATCACGTAGAACAGCAGGATGCGCCAGAACACCTGGCGCACCGCGCGCGGCAGGTTGCGCGCGGGATCCTTGGATTCGCCGGCCGCGATGCCGATGAGTTCGGTGCCCTGGAAGGAAAAGCCCACCACCATGGCCACGCCGATCAGCGCCGCGAAACCGCCCGCGAACGGCGCGTCGCCCACGGTCCAGTTGGCCAGGCCGCCGGTCTCGCCGCCGCGGATGATGCCAAGCAGCATCATCACGCCCATGACCACGAAGGCCAGCACCGCGACCACCTTGATCAGCGCAAACCAGAACTCGGCCTCGCCGAAGCCGCGCGCGGACAAGGCATTGAGCCCGAAGGTGATCGCCAGGAACAGCGCGCTCCAGTACACGCCTGGAATGTCGGGAAACCAGTAGGCCATCACCAACTGCGCGGCCACCAGATCCACCGCCACCGTGACGGCCCAGTTGTACCAATAGTTCCAGCCCAGCGCGAAACCGAAGCCTTCTTCGACGTAGCGCGCGCCATAGGTCGAGAACGAGCCGGAAACCGGCATGGCCGCGGCCAGCTCGCCCAGGCTGGTCATCAGGAAATAGACCATGATGCCGATCAGCGCGTAGCCCAGCAGCGCGCCGCCGGGGCCGGCCTGGGCCACGGTCGCGCCCGATGCCACGAACAGGCCGGTGCCGATCGAGCCGCCGACAGCGATCATGGTCAGGTGGCGCGCGGACAGGGCGCGGCGCAGGCCGGAGGGGCTTTCGCCTCCGGTCACGGCCTTGCCGGCGGCGCGGGATTCATCGTGTTCCGATGGTGCCAAAGTGCGTTCCTTATGGGATCTGGAAGGAGCCTGGGAAATGCCGCGGGATAGGCCGCCGGCGCCCCGGGTATCCGAGCAACGCGCGAGCATAGCAAAAAATGGGCCCACCCCCGAGCGCTTGCGCGCTCCCCCTCAAGGGGGCGCCACAGCGGACCGGCAAAGCCGGCTCCGCGTGGCCCCGCTTGGGGAAGCCCTGCCGGGAGGGGCGGTGGTGCAAATGCGATCAGGGTAGCCTTGTAGCGGCTGCGCTGGCGCTGCCGCAATAGCAGACTTGTAGCAGGAAGCTGATTCCCTGTCCCTATATTGCAGATAAATCAACGAGGGACAGGGAGGCGATGCCCGGACCGCCGTGCCGGCTATTGGAAGGCGGTTTCCATGAAGGTCCGCAGCTTGCGGGAGTGCAGGCGCTCCGGCGGCATGCCGCGCAGGCGTTCGAGGGCGCGGATGCCGATTTCCAGGTGCTGGTTGACCTGGCGGCGGTAGAAGGCGCTGGCCATGCCGGGCAGCTTCAGCTCGCCGTGCAGCGGCTTGTCCGACACGCACAGCAAGGTGCCGTAGGGCACGCGGAAGCGGAAGCCGTTGGCGGCGATGGTGGCGGATTCCATGTCCAGGGCGATGGCGCGCGACTGGGCGAAGCGTTCGACCAGTTCGACGTGGTCGCGCAGCTCCCAGTTGCGGTTGTCGATGGTGGCCACGGTGCCCGTGCGCATGATGCGCTTCAGGTCCCAGCCCGACAGGCCGGCCACCTCTTCCACCGCCTGCTCCAGCGCCACTTGCACCTCGGCCAGCGCCGGTACCGGCACCCAGGTCGGCAGGTCGGCGTCCAGCACGTGATCCTCGCGCACATAACCGTGCGCGAGCACGTAGTCGCCCAGGCGCTGGGAATCGCGCAGACCGGCGCAGTGGCCCAGCATCAGCCAGGCGTGTGGGCGCAGCACGGCGATGTGGTCGGTGATGGTCTTGGCGTTGGACGGGCCCACCCCGATATTGACCAGGGTGATACCGGAATGGTCGCCGCGCACCAGGTGATAAGCCGGCATCTGTGGCAGCCGCGGCAGCTCGCCCGCCTCGGCCGGGCCGCTTTCGCCGCGCCGGGTGATGCGGTTGCCGGGTTCCACCAGCATCTCGTAATCCTGATTGCCGCTGGCCATCAGGGCGCGAGCGCGGGCGCAGAACTCGTCGACGTAGAACTGGTAGTTCGTGAACAGCACGAAGTTCTGGAAATGCGTGGGCGCGGTCGACGTGTAGTGCTGCAGCCGGTGCAGCGAGTAGTCCACGCGCTGCGCGGTGAAGGGCGCCAGCGGCTTGGGCTCGCCGTCCTTGCCGCGCCAGGAACCGTTGACGATGGCGTCGTCGGTCACGGCCAGGTCGGGCACGTCGAACAGGTCGCGCAGCGGGCGCTTGAGCGCTTCCAGGTGCTCGCCCTCGACGTAGGCGCCTTCCGGGAAGGCGAAATGCAGGGGAATGGGCGAGTCCGACTCGCCCACCTCGACCGCCACGCGGTGGTTCTGCAGCAGCAATCCGACCTGCTCGATCAGGTAGTCACGGAACAGCGCCGGCTGGGTGATCGTGGTCTGGTAGATGCCGGGTTCGGCCACGTGGCCATAGGACAGGCGCGTGTCGATGGGATCGTAGGTCTCGACACGGATGCGGATGGCCGGGTAATAGGCCCGGGCCCGCGACTTGTCGCCTTCCCGGGCGCCGGCGTCCTCGAGCACCTCTCGGAAGACCGCGCGCAGGAAGGCGGTATTGCGGCTGTAGATCTCTTCGAGCCGGTCGACCGCGGCAACCGCGTCCTGGAAGGGTTCGAAAGGCAAGGCGTCGGGCCGGTTCATGGAGGATTCGGGGTGGACTGCATTCATCATTGCGCTTTTACTCCGCTTTCTTATCTGTTTTATGTCGGCCTTGCGGCGCCGCCGCATGCGGCATGCGCGGCACCGGGCCGATGCATTGATTATGCATGAGCCGCGCGTGCATGAACGGTCATCGTGGCGACTGTCGCCCGCAAGGGGCGCATGGAACCCATCGCGCCCGATTCCGGGCGACCGGCCTCGGCCCGTTACGCTTTATTCTGCGAATGACGTAACAATGGCCCGATCGGGATGCTGCATTGCACGACAAATGTAATGAAACTTTATTCCATTACAATAGTGCTGCAGCGCCGGTGAGGACCGCCCGGCGCTGCGCCCTTTCCGCCGGCTTGCCAGGGTGCCGCAACCCCTGGCCAAGCCATGCCGCCCACTCCGATTTCCTGAAGTGACGCAATGACGCCGCCTACGCGAAAAGACCGAACCGCCCCTCCCCGCCTTGCCTGCCTGCTGTCCGTCCCCCTTCTGGCGCTGACCCTGTCCTGGATCCCCGGCGCCGCCCAGGCCTCGCTGTCCACCACCACCCAGGCCCGCGCCAGCCTCAATGGCCTGCGCCTGGCGCAGGAACCCACCGTCCCCACCCTGCGCGAACGCGTCGTGCAAGCCGGCCTGGAAGCCATCGGCACCCCCTATGCGTGGGGCGGCGACGACGCCTCCGAGGGCTTCGACTGCAGCGGCCTGGTCCTGCATGTCTTTCGCGAAATCGCCGGCCTGGAACTGCCCCGCACCGCGCGCCAGCAGCGCACCGAGGGCGAAGCCATCAAGAACAAGCAGAACCTGCGTCCCGGCGACCTGGTGTTCTTCGCCACCCGGGGCCGAGGCGTCACCTCGCACGTGGGCATCTACATCGGCCAGAACAAGTTCGTGCACGCCCCGCGCCGTGGCGCCAAGGTGCGCGTGGACGAAATGAAGAATCCCTACTGGACCAAGCGCTACGTCGGCGCCCGCCGCTATCTGGAACCGACTCCCGGCCAGATGCTCGCCCAGGCTGAGCGCTAAAAGAAACACCCCAAGCGCGTAGGCTTGGGGCAATCGAATTGCTCATGGCGCCAGAGCAGGCGCCACGCCAGCGGGGCCGCGCGGATCCGGCTTTGCCGGTCCGCAGCGGCGCCCCCCCTTGAGGGGGGAAGCGCGCAGCGCTTCGGGGGGTGAGCCTCCCCCCTAGCCGCGGCCTACGAAGGGCATGTTGGTGGCCATGATGGTCATGAACTGCACGTTGGCGTCCAGCGGCAGGCGCGCCATCGCGGCCACGGCCTGCGCGACGTGGGCCACGTCCATGCGCGGCTCCACCTTGGTGCTGCCGTCGGCCTGCAGGATGCCAGCGGCCATGCGCTCGGTCATGTCGGTCGCCGCGTTGCCGATGTCGATCTGGCCGCAGGCGATGCCATAGGGCCGGCAATCCAGCGAAATCGACTTGGTCAGGCCAGTCACCGCGTGCTTGGTGGCCGTATAGGCGATGGAGAACGGCCGCGGCGCATGCGCCGAGATCGAGCCGTTGTTGATGATGCGGCCGCCGCGCGGCGTCTGCGACTTCATGACCCGGATCGCGGCCTGCGCGCACAGGAACATGCCAGTCAGATTGGTGTTCACCACATCGCGCCAGACGTCGACCGACAATTCCTCGATCGGCACCGCGGGCGCGCCGCGTCCGGCATTGTTGAAAAGCACATCCAGGCGCCCATACTCACGCTGCGCCGCGTCGAACAGATCCCGCACCGCATGCTCGTCGGACACATCCGTCGGCATCACCAGCGCGCGCACGCCGTCTTCGCCCGCAGCCGTGCGCGTTTCCTCGAGCAGTTCGCGGCGCCGACCCGCCAGCACCACGCGGTAACCCTGAGCCAGGAATTCCAGCGCCACCGCCCGGCCTATGCCCGTGCCCGCTCCGGTCACCAGGGCCACGCGCTGCGCGTCGATCTCGTTCGTATGCATCGGACTCTCCTTCTTGTCGATGGGCGAAATCCTACCCCAAGGCCATGGCGCGCGCTGCAAGCGAACGTACCAGCGCGGTTTCACCGTCTTTCGGGTTGGAATCGAGCCGCAGGCATAGCCTGACCCCCCTCAAGCGCCTGCCTGCGCGATGATCTGTCACAAGTTTCTTTATAATTTGTGGAAATTTGCTTATTACAAAAATCAGCATTGAACGGAGAAGCTCCATGCCTAGACGGTCCCTCACCGTGGCACGACGCCGGGCCTGCGCCCTGGCGCTGGGCGCCCTGCTCGCGGCGCCGGCCTGTACGCTCGGCGCGCCCGACGGCGCCCAGATCAGCACCCAGGGCGCCAATGGCGCGCCCGCCTGTGTCACCTGCCACGGCGCCAAGGGTGAAGGCAATCCCTCCGCCGGTTTCCCGAGATTGGCCGGCCTGGGCGCCAAGTACCTGACCGAACAGCTGGACGCCATGGCCGATGGCGGACGTGTCAGTCCGATCATGAAAGCCACGGCCCAGGCGCTCGATCCCGCCCAGCGCCAGGCCGTCGCCGCTTACTACGCCTCCCTGCCCGCGCCTCTGGATACGGACAAGCTCGCCGCGACCGCGATGGGCCGCGCCGCGCCGGCCGACACTGGCGCCTGGCTGGCCACCCGAGGCGCCTGGGACAAGAATGTCCCCGCCTGCAACCAATGCCATGGTCCCGGCGGCATCGGCGTCGGCGACAACTTCCCCGCGCTGGCGGGCCAGTCGGCTGCCTACATTTCCGGGCAGTTGCGCGCCTGGCGCCAGGGCCAGCGCCCGCCCGGCCCGCTGGGCCTGATGCCCGCCGTGGCCACCCGCCTGACCGACGCCGAGATCGATGCCGTGTCGGCCTACTACGCCGGCCTGCCCCAGGCCGCCGAGCAACTGGCCGCGCAAGCCGCCGCACCGGGAGCCAAGCAATGAACCCGCGCCTTACCCGCTCGCCCGGCGCCTGGCTCGCCGCCACCCTCGCCCTGTCGATATCCGCCACCGCGCTGGCCGCCGAGCCGCGCCCCAGCTTCACGCCGCCGTCGGCCGCTTCCTTGCCCGACACCGAATTCGGCAAGATTGTGCGCCAGGGGGAGCAGATCTTCCTGCACACGCCCCAGGCCGCCGGCAAGTTCGTCGGCAATGACCTGAATTGCAGCAGCTGCCACCTGGACGCGGGCCGCCGCCCGGACTCGGCGCCGATGTGGGCCGCCTATGTGCTGTATCCCGCGTACCGGGCCAAGAACGGCCACGTCAATACGCTGGCCGAGCGCCTGCAGGGCTGTTTCCGCTACAGCATGAACGGCAAGCCGCCCGCAGCCGACGATCCCGTGCTGACCGCATTGCAGACCTATATGTTCTGGCTGGCCAGCAAGGCGCCGACCGGCGTGACGCTGGAAGGCCAGGGCTACCGCAAGCTGCCCGCGCCGGCGCAGAAGGCCGACTACCTGCGTGGCGAAAAGGTTTACGCCCAGTACTGCACCGTGTGCCATGGCGCTGAAGGCCAGGGCCAGAAGAACGGCAAGCACTGGGTCTTCCCCGCCTTATGGGGGGCGGACTCGTTCAACTGGGGCGCGGGCATGCACCAGATCGGCAACGCGGCCGGCTTCATCAAGGCCAACATGCCGCTGGGACAGGCCGGCATGCTGAGCGACCAGGAAGCGTGGGACGTGGCCTATTTCATGAACGCCCACGAACGACCGCAGGACCCGCGCTACGCAGAGTCGGTGGCCGCGACCCGCGCCAAGTACCACGACTCCGACGATTCGCTCTACGGCATCGAGGTCAACGGCCATCTGCTGGGCAGCGATTCCCCCGCGCCCGGCGGCAAGCTGTTGCAGGCGGCCAAGCCCTGAACCGCTGAAAGCGGGGGGGGGGGGGGGGGGGGGGGGGGGGGGGGGGGGGGGGGGGGGGGGGGGTGGGTGGGGGGGG
>NZ_JBICCO010000139.1:0-9935 GCF_043119405.1 Achromobacter sp. 413638 | reverse complement strand
CCCCCCCCCCCCCCCCCCCCCCCCCCCCCGCCCCCCCCCCCCCCCCCCCCCCGCGCGCCGCCCGAGGCTGCCGCCCAGCGCCTACAGCGCGCCGTAGCCGCCGCCTCCCGGCGTTTCCACCACGAACACATCGCCCGGACGCAGCTGGGCGCTGTCCTGCGGACCCAGCGGCTGCACCGTGCCGTCGGCCCGCTCGACATAGTTACGGCCCATGGCGCCGGGCTGGCCGCCCGACAGGCCGAACGGCGCGTGCAGGCGGTTGTTCGACAGGATCGCGGCCGTCATGTCCTCCAGGAAGCGCATGCGGCGCACGCCGCCGTCGCCGCCCGGATAGCGACCGCCGCCCCCGGAGCCATGACGGATCTCATACGATTCCAGCCGCACCGGGAAACGGAACTCCAGCACTTCCGGATCGGTCAGGCGCGAGTTGGTCATGTGTGCCTGCACCACCGAGGTGCCGGCGAAACCCTCGTCGCGCGGACCGGCCGCGTCGATGCGGACCGGACCGGCCCCGGTACCACCCGAGATGGTCTCGTAGTACTGGTGACGCGCGTTGCCGAACGTGAAGTTGTTCATCGTGCCCTGGCTGGAGGCCAGCACGCCCAGCGCGCCATACAACGCGTTGACGATGCACATGGACGTTTCCACGTTGCCCGCCACCACCGAAGCCGGCGAGTTGGGGCGCAGCATCGAGCCTTCCGGCAGCACGATGGACAGCGGCACCAGGCAGCCGTCGTTCAGCGGAATGTCGTCGTTGACCAGGGTGCGGAACACGTACAGCACCGCGGCCACGGCGATGGCGCCCGGCGCGTTGAAGTTGTTGTCCAGCTGCGGCGAGGTGCCGGTGAAGTCCACCACGGCGCTGCGCGCCGCATTGTCCACCCGCACTTCCACCTTGATCACCGCGCCGTTGTCCAGCGGGTACTCGTAGCGGCCATTCTTCAGCACCGAGATCACGCGGCGCACCGCTTCCTCGGCGTTGTCCTGCACGTGCCCCATGTAGGCACGCACCACGTCCAGGCCGAAGTGATCGCACATGCGCAGCAGTTCCTGCACGCCCTTTTCGTTGGCGGCGATCTGCGCGCGCATGTCGGCGATGTTCTGGTCCGGATTGCGCGCCGGCCAGCGCCCCGAGCCGAGGATGTCGCGGGCGGCCTGCTCGCGCAGCTCGCCGTTCTTGACCAATTGGAAATTGGTGAACAGCACGCCTTCGTCCTCGACCGTGCGCGAATCCGGCGGCATCGAGCCCGGCGTGGTCCCGCCGATGTCGGCGTGGTGGCCGCGAGAGCCGACGTAGAACAGGATTTCCTTGCCGCCCCGGTCGAACACCGGGGTGATGACCGTCACGTCGGGCAGGTGCGTGCCGCCGTGGTAGGGATCGTTCACCACATACGCGTCGCCCGGCATCATGCGGCCACGGTTGGCGTTCATCACGGTGCGCACCGACTCGCCCATCGAACCCAGGTGCACGGGCATGTGGGGCGCGTTGGCGATCAGGCGGGCCTGGGCGTCGAAGATCGCGCAGGAGAAGTCCAGGCGTTCCTTGATGTTCACCGAGTACGCGGTGTTCTGCAGGCGGTAGCCCATCTGCTCGGCGATGGACATGAAGAGGTTGTTGAAGACCTCCAGCATGACCGGATCGGCCTGGGTGCCGATGGCGCGGCGCTCGGGACGCGCCTCGACGCGGCGCAGCACGATGTTGTCCTGCCCGGTCAGCTCGGCCTGCCAGCCGGCTTCGACGACCGTGGTCTGGTTGGGCTCGGAGATGATGGCCGGGCCGGCGATCTTGTCGCCGCCCGCCAGCGCCTCGCGCACATAGAGCGGCACATCGCGCCAGGCGCCGCCGCTGTACATGCGGACCTGGCGGCTGGGCGCCAGCGCGGCGTCGCGGGTCTGCGCCACCGAGGCGCCGTCCACGCGCTCGCCGCCGCCGGTGGCTTCGACCGAAATGGTCTCGACCACCAGCGCCCGGTCGGGCATCAGGAAGGAATAGCGCAGGCGGTAGGCCGCCTCGAAGTCCTGGCGCGCCTGCTCCAGCGTGCCGAACGGCACTTCGAGCGAGGTGTCGGTGCCCTGGTACTTCAGGTGCAGGCGACGCTGCACGGAAATGTCGGCCTCGGCCACGTGCTGGCGCCGCAGTTCGCCCACGGCCTGTCCGGCCAGCTCGTCCAGCTCACCGGCCAGCGTCTGCATCAGCGCGGCGTCCAGCACCTGCTCGACGGTTTTCTGGCGCATGTCGGTCTGGTCGGCCAGGCCCATGCCATAGGCCGACAGCACGCCACCCAGCGGATGCGCGAACACCGTGGTCATGCCCAGGGCGTCGGCCACCAGGCAGGCGTGCTGCCCGCCGGCGCCGCCAAAGGTGGTCAGCGCGTACTCGGTCACGTCGTGGCCGCGCTGCACCGAAATACGCTTGATGGCCTCGGCCATGTTGCCCACGGCGATTTCCAGGAAGCCTTCGGCCAGCTGCTCGGGCGTCATCTCGCGCCCGGTGGCCGTCCGCACCTCGTCGGCCATGGCCGTGAAGCGCGCCACCACGGCGTCGCGGTCCAGCGGCTCATTGGCCTCGGGGCCGAACACCTTGGGGAAGAAGTCGGGCTGGATCTTGCCCAGCAGCACGTTGCAGTCGGTCACCGCCAGCGGGCCGCCACGGCGGTAGCAGGCGGGGCCGGGATTGGCGCCGGCCGAATCAGGGCCGACACGCAGGCGCGCGCCATCGAAATGCAGGATGGAACCGCCGCCGGCCGCGACCGTGTGGATGCTCATCATGGGCGCGCGCATGCGCACGCCGGCCACCTGGGTCTCGAACTCGCGCTCGAATTCGCCGGCGTAGTGCGATACGTCGGTGGACGTGCCGCCCATGTCAAAGCCGATCACCTTGGGGAAGCCGGCCTGTTCGCTGGTGCGCACCATGCCGACGATGCCGCCGGCCGGGCCGGACAGGATGGCGTCCTTGCCACGGAAGCGGTGCGCGTCGGTCAGGCCGCCGCTGGACTGCATGAACATCAGGCGGATGCCGGGCAGCTCGCCGGCCACCTGGTCGACATAGCGCTTGAGGATGGGCGACAGATAGGCGTCCACCACGGTGGTGTCGCCGCGCGACACATACTTGATCAGCGGGCTGACCTCGTGCGAGGCCGACACCTGCGTGAAACCCAGCTCGCGGGCGATGCGGGCGGCGCGCTGCTCGTGCTCGGGCGCCTTCCAGGCATGCATGAACACGATGGCGACCGCGCGGATGCCGCTGTCATGGGCGGCGCGCATGGCCGCGCGCAGGCCTTCCTCGTCCAGCCCGCGCACCAGCTTGCCCTCGGCGTCCATGCGCTCGTCGGCCTCGACCACGGACTCATAGAGCATTTCCGGCAGCACGACGTTGCGGTCGAACAGGCGCGGACGGTTCTGATAAGCGATGCGCAGCCCGTCGCGAAAGCCCTTGGTGGTGACCAGCAGCGTGCGCTCGCCCTTGCGCTCCAGCAGCGCGTTGGTGGCCACCGTGGTGCCCATCTTCACGCACTCGACCTGCTCGGCCGGCACGGGCTGGCCCGGCGCGATGCCCAACAGCTTGCGGATGCCCGCCACGGCGGCGTCGCGGTACTGCTCGGGGTTTTCCGACAGCATCTTCGCGGTCGTGGTGCTGCCGTCGGGACGACGCGCCACGATGTCGGTGAACGTGCCCCCACGGTCAATCCAGAATTGCCACTTCATGATCAGGTAGTCCTTGAAAACAAAAATTGCCGCGGCGGCGATGCCGGCGGATGCTGCGGGCGGCGGAGCGGGCTCCGCGCCGTATTCGGGTGATCGGGATCAGAGGGAAGTCGCCGCGCGCGCGGCCTGGTCGTACAGGCCGGACAGCGCGCGCAGCGTATGCGCGAGCTGGCGGCTGAACTCCAGTCCGCCACCGCCCGGGCCGTTCAGGCCGGAGGTCAGGCACTGCTCGCGGATTTCCGCGTAGCGCTTGAGCACCGTCGAACCTTCCTCTGTGACGCTGTAGAACACTTCCTTGCTGGCGCGCTCGCCCTGCACCATGCCCAGGCGCTCGAGCTTCTTCAGCGCGTAGCTGACGATGTGCGTGTCCTCGACATTGAGGGTGAAGCAGATATCGGCCAGCTTCTTCGGCCGCTGCCGGTGGTACACGTGGTGAAAGACCATCACGTCGGTGCGCGTCAGGTCCGGCAGCCCGGCCGCCGCCATGCAGCGCACGATCCATCGGTCGAACGCGTGGCCGGCGATCATCAGGCCGAATTCGACTTCGGACAGATCGGGCGAACTGCCCCCTGCCAGATGGGCGGAGGCGGCGATCAAGGTTGAGGTCATGGCTGGCTGGCAGAGTTCATGTCCTCAAAATACTAATAATTTATCTACATTTCATCAATAAAAAATAACTAGGGCACGAATGGAAATGCCCCTTTCAAGGGAATACCCCTAGAAAAAATGCCGTTTTGCGACTAGCCGGCCCAGCCCAGCGGCATGTGGGCGCGAATCAGCGCGCCCGCGATGGACACGCGCCCTGCGATCTCGGGCATGGGATCGCCGGGACCGAACCAGCGCGCCTCGAGGATCTCGTCCTCCTGCACGCGGATCTCGCCGGACACATAGTCGGCCGTGTAGGCGATCATCAGCGAATTCGGGAAGGGCCAGGACTGGCTGCCGAAGTAGCGCAGGTTGCCAACCTTCAGGCCGACTTCCTCGTAGACCTCGCGGTGCACGGTCTGCTCGATGCTCTCGCCCGGCTCGACGAAGCCGGCCAGCGCGGTATAGATCGCCGAGATGCGCCCGGCATGCCGCGCCAGCAGGATGCCGTCGCCATGGCGCACCAGCACCATCATGGCCGGCGAGATGCGCGGATAGGCGCTATGGCCACAGGCCGGGCAGCGCAGGCAGAACTCGCCCGCCACGCGCTCGGCCGGCGTGCCGCAGGCGCCGCAATAGCGGTGCGTGCGCGCCCACTCGGCGATCTGATAGGCGCGACCGGCCTGGGCCATGCCGTGATCGTCCAGCACGCCGAACAGGCCGCGCAGCTTGCGGAAGGCATAGCCTTGCGGCGCTTCGATACCGGGCTCGACGTGCGCGGCGCGCTGCGGAGCGCCGGGATCCAGCCATACAGGTTGCAGCGCCTGCGGCGGCAGGCCCAGACCCGCGCACACCTGCGCGTCGGGCAATACGCCGGTCTCTTCCACGACCAGCAATTCATCACGGCGAAAAACGAAGTTCACTCCAGGCCCCTGTATGGCGTAGCGGATGCTGGAATTTTATTCACTTGGCAAGCAGGCTTCGATGCCAATCGCATGCATGCCTCGCGCGCCGGACAGTTCGCCAGAACCGCAAGCACACGCGATGTCGGCCGCGCATTGCGGACCATGTGTTGGATTCATGCGCGGGCGCGCGCCGCAACGCCTAGGAATAACCCGTAAATTCAACATTTGCCTGCTCGCCGTGACCGGCCGGCAACATAGAATGACTGCGCTTTTCAGCGGCGTGTCATCCACGCCAGCTCTTTTCCGCCATGCCAACCGGGGCCTTGCCCCGTCTATATCACCGCACAGAAGGACCACCCCATGCACAAGAAAATCTCGCTGCTGGCCGGCAGCATCGTCCTGGCATTCAGCGCGGGCGCGCAGGCCCAGACCAAGTGGGACCTGCCCAGCGCCTACCCGGCGAGCAACTTCCACGTCGAGAACCTGACCAACTTCGTCAAGGACGTGGATAGCCTGTCGGGCGGCAAGCTGAAGATCACGCTGCACAACAACGCCTCGCTGTACAAGGCCCCCGAGATCAAGCGCGCGGTGCAAGGCAATCAGGCCCAGATCGGCGAGATCCTCTTGACCAACTTCGCCAACGAAGACCCGCTATACGAGCTGGACGGCCTGCCCTTCCTGGCCACCGGCTACGACGCCTCGTTCAAGCTCTACCAGGCGCAGAAGCCGTTCCTGGAAAAGAAGCTCAACTCGCAAGGCATGACGCTGTTGTACGCGGTGGCCTGGCCGCCCCAGGGCATCTTCGCCAACAAGGACATCAAGCAGATCTCCGACATGAAGGGCCTGAAGTGGCGCGCCTACAGCCCGGTGACGGCCAAGATCGCCGAACTGGTCGGCGCCCAGCCCGTCACGGTGCAACAGGCCGAACTGGCCCAGGCCATGGCCACCGGCGTGATCGATTCCTACATGTCCTCGGCGTCCACCGGCTACGACACCAAGACCTACGAGTACATCAAGAAGTTCTACGACACCCAGGCCTGGCTGCCGAAGAACGCGGTCATCGTCAACAAGAAGGCGTTCGACGCGCTCGATCCCGCCACGCAGGACGCGCTGAAGAAGGCCGGCGCGCAGGCCGAGGAACGCGGCTGGAAGCTGTCGCAGGAAAAGAACAAGTGGTATCAGGAAGAGCTGGCCAAGAATGGCATGGAAACCGTCAAGCCCACGGTGGAGCTGAAGGAAGGCCTGTCCGTGATCGGCAAGCGCATGCTGGATGACTGGCTCAAGAAGGCCGGCGCCGACGGCCAGGCCATGATCGACGCCTACCGGAAGCAGTGATATCGCCATGCGCCGCTTTCTGGACTCTCTATACGGCGCGGCCGGCCTGCTGGCCGGCCTGTGCACCGTCGGCGTGCTGGTCTCGGTGCTGGCCGCCATCATCGCGCGCCAGCTCAGCCTGAACATCCCCGGCACGGACGCCTATGCCGGCTACTTCATGGCCGCGGCCGGCTTCCTGGCGCTGGCCAGCACCTTCAAGCACGGCGAGCACATCCGCGTCACGCTGCTGTTGAACTCGCTGTCGCCCGCCGGCAGCCGCCGCCTGGACATCTTCGCGCTGGCCGTGGGCTGCCTGCTGGCCGCCGCGTTCGCCTTCTTCAGCGGCAAGCTGACCTACGACTCCTGGCAATTCAACGACGTCTCCACGTCCAACGACGCCACGCCGCTCTGGATTCCCCAGATCAGCATGGCCGTGGGCACGGTCCTGTTCCTGGTCGCCCTGCTCGATGAGCTGGTCCGGCGCTCGCGCGGCATCGCCGCCGCTACTTCGCAGCAAACCCATGAATGAACTTCTCGTCATCACCCTGCTGGTAGTCTCGATCTTCGCGCTGCTGGGCTGCGGCGTCTGGGTCGGCCTGACCCTGGCCGGCACCGCCTGGATCGGCATGGAGATCTTCTCCAGCCGTCCGGCCGGCGACGCCATGGCCGTCACGATCTGGGGCGCCGCGTCCAGCTGGACCCTCACCGCCCTGCCCCTGTTCCTGTGGATGGGCGAGATCCTGTTCCGCACCCGCCTGTCGGAAGACCTGTTCAAGGGCCTCGCGCCCTGGCTGAACCGGCTGCCCGGGCGGCTGCTGCACACCAACGTGATCGGCTGCGCGATCTTCGCGGCGGTCTCGGGCTCGTCGGCGGCCACCTGCGCCACCGTCGGCAAGATGACCATCCCCGAACTGACGCGCCGCGGCTATCCGGAATCCAAGATCCTGGGCACGCTGTCGGGCGCCGGCACGCTGGGCCTCCTGATCCCGCCGTCGATCATCATGATCGTCTACGGCGTGGCGGCGGATGTCTCCATCGCCAAGCTGTTCATCGCCGGCATCGTGCCGGGCATCCTGCTCGCGCTGTTGTTCATGGGCTACATCGCCTGGTGGGCGATCCGCAATCCGGGCGAAGTGCCGGCGGCCGATCCGGGCCTGACGTTCCGCGAGAAGCTGTCGCGTTCGCGCCACCTGATTCCGGTCATGCTGCTGATCGGCGCGGTGCTGGGCTCGATCTACACCGGCATCGCCACCGCCACCGAAGCGGCGGCCGTGGGCGTGGTGGGCGCGCTGATCCTGTCGGCGCTGCAAGGCTCGCTGAACCGCTCGACCTTCATGCAATCGCTGCTGGGCGCCACCCGGCTGTACTGCATGATCGCGCTGATCCTGGCGGGCGCGCAGTTCCTCACGCTGGCCATGGGCTACATCGGCCTGCCGCGCGCACTGGCTGAATGGATCGGCGGACTGGGCCTGTCGCAATTCGGTCTGATCATGGCGCTGATGGTGTTCTTCATCATCCTGGGCTGCTTCCTGGACGGCATCTCCATCGTGGTGCTGACCATGGGCGTGCTGCTGCCCACGGTGCAGGCGGCCGGCATCGACCTGATCTGGTTCGGCATCTTCATCGTTTTCGTGGTGGAAATGGCACAGATCACGCCGCCGGTGGGTTTCAACCTGTTCGTGCTGTCAGGCATGAGCGGGCGCGAATTGCCCTATATCGCCCGCGCCTCGCTGCCGATGTTCTTCCTGATGATCCTGGCGGTGCTGCTGCTGTACGTGCTGCCCGGCATAGCGACGTGGCTGCCCCAGCACATGACGCTTTGATCCCCGACCGCTCAAAAACCCTGCACCAGTTGCAGGGTTTTTTTTTGAACAATTACGTGATTGTCCGCGCAATGTCACTTTTTCAAATCCTGTAAACCCAGGGAAAACGCGAAAAGATTAATCCGCCCATACCGTTCGTAACCTTTTTAGAATTCCAGGGCGCTAGAGGTTGCACAACGATGGCGCGCTCAAGCCCCTTGGACCCCTGCTCCGGACCCGCGCTCATCCCAGCGTCGGTGCATGGGCCCAGCGCCTGACGATCAGCCAGACGCAACATGTCGAGCCACAAGCCCGGCGCTCTAATAACAGAAATGACAAAGGAGAAGTCTTCGTGAAACGCATTACCCTCACTCTCGCCGCCGCAGGCCTGGGCCTGGCCGCCGGCACCGCGGCCGCCGAGACCAGCGTGACCCTGTACGGCATCGCCGACGTCAGCATGCGCTATGTCAACACCAGCGATGGCGCGACCGGCGCCAACGGCAGCCGCCTCTCGATGGAAAACGGCGCCATTTCCAACAGCCGCTGGGGCCTGCGCGGCTCGGAAGACCTGGGCGACGGCAACCGCGCCTTCTTCCGCCTGGAGCAAGGCTTCAACGTGCAGAACGGCAAGGCGTCCGATTCGGGCAAGACCTTCAACCGCCTGGCCTACGTCGGCCTGGACGGCGGCAAGATCGGCGCGCTCACGCTGGGCCTGCAGAACACGGTCATCCAGGACCTGATGGCCGACTACTTCGACCCGCTGACCGTGGGTAACTACAACGAGAACTCGTGGCTGCCCGCCGCCATGGGCCGCGTGCGCGCGAACAATGCCGTCCGCTACGCGAATACGCTGGGCGACCTGGCCGTGATCGGCCAGTGGTCCAACGGCGATAGCTGGAAGGACCGCGCCGCCGGCCAGCAGATGGGTATCAGCCTGCGCTACACGATCGGCCAGCTCGGCCTGGGCGGTGCGTTCCAGAAGACCTTTGACGCCGGCAACTCCGACAAGCGTCAGCAAGTCTGGAACCTGAGCGCTTCGTATCAGTTCGAAGTCGTCAAGGTCTTCGCCGGCTATTTCAACGGCAAGGACCAGACGAACTGGACCAACGCCGTCATGGGCCGCACTGTGGACACGGCCAGCACCCTGGATCGCAAGGACAACGGCTACTTCCTGGGCGCCAGCTGGCAGGCCACCCCGCGCTGGACCATTACCGGCGCCGCCTATTACGACCAGGCCAAGAACGTCGTGGTCGACGGCGACAAGGGCAAACGCTACGCCCTGGTGGCCGTTGCCGAGTACGCGCTGTCCAAGCGCACCCAGGTGTACGGCACCGTGGACTACAACAAGGTCCGCGACGCTTCCACCGGCGATATCTCCGGCCGCACCAGCCAGATCGGCACCGGCCTGGGCATCCGCCACATTTTCTGATCGCCAACCGCGATTCAAGGCCCGCCCCCGGCCGCATGAAGACGAAAACCCCACCGCTCGCGCGGTGGGGTTTTTCTTTGGTTCATCGCAGGAAACCGTGGAGGGTTTTCGGGCGATTGCGTAACCTGACGCCTGACATTAAGGAGGTCAGGAGGAAAATTTGCTCGATCGCAAAGCACTTCAGGCACTGGGCTA
>NZ_JBICCO010000138.1:0-10161 GCF_043119405.1 Achromobacter sp. 413638 | reverse complement strand
CCGCTTGCCGAATCGCCCCGTCGGCCAGCCCTAAACAGGACGTCCACCGGCGGGAGAATCTATAACTTGAAAGGCGGAAAACCGCCGCCCGAAGATCTTTCCGCCCTACCCGCGCCCCCTATTCCGTGACTACGCGATGCACTATCTGTTCCGCCCTCTCAAGCATCTAGGCCCCATCCTGGCGTGGGCGGGCGAACGCGGGGCAGACATGCAGATCGCGCCCGAAACCTTCGAGATGTCGCTGCGCCTGGGCGACCGCCATATCGTGCTCATCCCGCGCTTCGTGCTCGAACACGAGGGCCGCACGATCTACCAGCGCGACCTGGCCAGCGATGGCAACTTCATCGGCTGGATGCCGTATCCGGTCAAGTCCTGGCCCTTGTCCACCAGAAAATCGGCCAATCGATTTTCTTCAGCTTCTGTCATCCCAACCTCCTACGCTCCCAATGCGCCGAAACGTACTGGATCGCTTTGAAGCACCTACATCGACAGCACGAGACTTGCCTTGCCCGAATCTGCATGAACCATTACCCGCACATCTGGTGGATCAACCACGCAATTGGGATCAAGCGCCAAAGGCACAAGAAAAATCACTTCCCAACATGAATCGTCCGTGCCAACTACCCGGACGGGTTCGCTGAATCCAATTCTCTTCTCTATCAAGTACTGCGTTGCAAGCTCAATGGCCTTGCTACGATCCATGCGAATGGTCCCTCACTCAACCGCAAATAGTTCAGTTCTAAAATGGCTCGCGATGTCGATCGCAACAATGCATCCTGCAATGCAACTCCGGCCATAGCGCCTTTGGGCTTGCGAAACCACCCAATTGAGCACCGGTGAGCCAAATACGGCAAGCCACTCCCGCGCCGCTCAAGAAGCCCACTCAAGGCACTGAGGAAACTCTCCTTTTTCCCATGCGCGAAACACCTTCACCGCGGCCCGTTCAAAGTGGTGCATTTTTTCATCTTCGAGCATGGGTTCCATCAAGACCACCTCTCCATCCTTCCTGCGCAATTCAACCATCCCTGCCTTGCCGTTTCCTGTACCAAAGGAGTACCTGACCACCGCACCGGTCTCCAGGACCTTTTCAATTCGCACGTATATACCCATTTTTATGCCTCGTTGAGCGCTATCGGCGCGTAGCCGCTAGAAGCAACTCAGTATCGAGAGCTGCCAGGCAGACACGAAAGCGGCAACGCAACATCGGTTTTTAATAGGCTCTACGCACGCCCGATGTAGCACCAGCATTGACGACTCGGACAAGCCTACCGCCGCCGTCCTGGACTCTCGTCATTTCCCACGCTACTCAATACGCTCATAACCAAGCCCCGGACACTGCGCGGCTATTTTCTCAAAACTCCAAGGCCAGCGTTCAGCCGAAACAGTTCGTAGAACTCCTTGTTCTCCCAGCCATCGCTGTACGCCATAAGTACTTTTTCCAGCGCCCTGCCATTTGCCATCGGGTTCCGCATCCCGACCAACTGCGCCTCTGCCCATTCCCGGATTTCAGGCCACCTGAGCCTGTGCATGAGGAAAGCGACAGGCTCGTCACTAATTTTCTTTTCCCTGAATAGCTCAATCAGAAGGGCCACGATCTGCGGGCGCAGATGCGGTGCGGCATCGATGATCTCAAGACAACGCAGGTAACTCGGTTCAGCCTTGTCAAAGGAGTACTCCGTATTCAAGACTTCCTCCGAGACCAACAGCGCCTGTTCGAATGCCTCGATGCTCTGTGCTGCCATGCATGACTCCTTGATCGTACGAAAAAGAAAGGCAGCCACCACCACTCAACCGCTCAGACGCATCCAAAAGCGCCTAATCCACGGACTTGCAATGAATCCGGATGCTGCCATTGCGAGCGAACTGCCGAAATACACCCAACCGCCCCTAAACTGAAACCGCCCGGCGCAGATAACTTAAGGATGTCGTGGCGCGATACGCGCGCCGTTCAATCTGCCCTATTGATCCATGTCCCGTGAAATCCAATGGCTGTGGCCCACTCCGATCATGCACTACAACCTGCGCGAGAGCGGCCAGGTCGGGACGGATCTGCACACGGCCTTGCAAGCCTATTCCGAACAAAACCAGAGCCGCCTGCTGAACGACGAAAGCCGGTCCGCGACGCTGGAAACCCTGTACACCCGCTACGACACGGGTGTTTTCAAGCGCACGCGCGATCCGCAGCTTAAAGCCATCCGGGAACTGTTGTTGACGGAATGCGACAGCTACGCCCACGAAGTCTACGGCGAGCAGATCCATCAGGCCAAACGCCATCACACCATGTGGTTCGTGGTCCAACGGTCGGGCCAGGCCAAGGACGCCGTGCATGCACACTATCACGAAGGCTCGGATCTGGCCTTTGTCTATTACCTGACTATGCCGAAGGACGGCAGCGGCCAGCTTGTGCTGATGGACCCCCGGGGCACGGTCGGGCGAGGCGGTTTCGTGGTTCCCCGCCACGCCCTGGTGAAGATCATCCAGCCCAGCGAAGGCGATCTGATCATGTTCCCGCGTTACCTGATGCACTACACCACGCCCAATACCGATGATGTGACGCGGCGGGTCATCGCAGGCAGCGTCAAGTACGAACGGCCCGCATAGCATTCCTCAGCGCTACCCTTGGCCTTCCTCAGCGGCATTCATGTATTACCTGTTTCGCCCGATCAAGCATCTGCATCCCATCCGTGAATGGGCGCTTGCTCATGACGCGGAGATGCTGATCGCGCCCGAGACGTTCGAAATGACCATTCGTTTCGCTGGCCGCCAGATCGTGCTGGTGCCCCGATTCGTCCGGGAGCACAACGGCCAGACGATCTATCAGCGCGACTTCGCCGGCGATGGCGATTTCATCGGGTGGATGCCATATCCGGTCAAGTCCTGGCCTTTGTCGACGGACAAGACCTTGTTCAAGGAGTATGCGCTGGCCAATGGCCTGCGGGTGACGGCCAGCTGGACCGAAGGCCCTCCATTGGCGCCCGACTACATCGTCAAGCCCGCCATAGGATCATTCGGCGTGGGCATCCGAGGGCCGTTCGGACCGCTGGCGCCATTGAACAGCGACGATCCGCTGCAGGCAGGGAATTTCTGCGAGCAGTTCATTCGCGGCCGCAGCGCGAAAGCGTGGTTCTGGAATGGCGAGCCCGTCGCGCTTGAAGTACTGACACCTCCGCAGATCACCGGCGATGGCCGCCGGACGCTGCGCGAGATCGCCACCCAGCCCCGTGGCAATTTCGATCTGACGATGGACCTGGATGATTCGGTCCAGATCCTGGCATGGCAAGGCTATCACCCGGACGAAGTTGTGCCCGAGGGCGTGAACGTCATGCTCGATTTTCGCTACATGACGCCGCACGACCGCGTCACGCTCAAGAACCGCGATGTCTGGCAGCAGGCGACCGCGGCAGTCAAGGCGCAGTTCTGCTTTGCCGGCCCCCTGCTGTATCGAGGCATTCCGGATGCCATCCGCCGTCACTCCGTATTCACGCTTGACGCCGTCATTGACGACGATGATCGGGTCTGGCTGTTGGAAATGAACAGCCATCCCATGATTCACCCCAATGTGTATCCGCATATGCTGGCGTCCGTGTTCACGGAAGAGACGCCGGCAGCCGAAGCGCCTGAAGACGGGTTGAAGGCCGAGGCCGAACATACGGCCTGACCTTCTTCAGGTGGGCCTCAAATCTCGGCCAGCGGCGACAGCCGCATGTTTCCGACCAACGATTCCGCCAGTTGCGCGCAGTGCAGGGCGTCGCCTCCACTGACTGCGAACATGGGCCAAGCATGGCCAAGATCGAACGGACGGCCAGAATCGTAGGCAAGCTCGCCAATCAGGGAGATGCATCCCTCGCCGAAACTGGCCTTGCGACGCCCATGCTCCAGCGGCAGCACCACCCGCCGGATGCCGACATAGGGAGCGTTCCAGCTGAAGTCCAGCGAGGCCGTCATTCCCAGCATGTATGCGAGCGCAGCCTGGTAGTACGGCAGACCCAGGCCGTGGAACGCGCGGTCCGGCATGGTCCCCGGTCGCAGATTGATGTCGATGGCGCAAAGCTGCCCATCCTTTTCCACGCATTGGATGTATATGACGGACTGGCGCAAGCCCACGTCATACAGCGCCTGGATCATCTGCGTGATCTGGTCGTGGTTCGCGTGGCGCTCGCCCAGCAGCATCCATTCGCATTGCAGGGTGTCGCGGGTGAAGCGCAAGCGCCCGCCCTCATAGACGGCGACGCCATCCGGGCCGGCGACCGCCGCGGCGGTATAGATGTCGCTATCGCCGATGTACTCCATGGTCAGATAGCGTCCATACCAGGAATTGGGATCGTTCTGATAGGCCAGGAACGCCTCCAGCAATTGGCGTTCCGCCAGCCAATCATGGAAATGGCGCAGGCTGTCATAGCGTTGATAAGCCCAGGGATGCTCGGCGAACGACCCGCTGCCCTTGTCCGGCTTGACGATGATGGCATAGGGTAGATCAAGCCTCAGGTCCTCCACGCGCAACGGCGCGTGCGCCCATAGCGTGGAGAAGCCGCGTTGCGCGAGAAATCGATAGGCCAGGGACTTCTGCGTGGCGATCGTCGTGGCAAGCACCTCGGGACCCGCTACCTGATGCAGAGCCGCCAGATTGGCGGCATCCACGCTGCGGAAGTCGCTGCAGGCAAATACACCCAGGGTGCCGGCATCGGGATAGTCGGCGACCGCCAGGCCCAGTGCGTCGGCCGCCGCCCGGTATTGCTTCTCCTTGGCGGCGCTTTCGCGGCTGTGAGACGAGAGCAGGACGATGTTCTTCTTCATGCTTGGGCCCTCAAGGCGGAATGCAGTTGTCCGTTGCGCAGCAGATCGAAGGGATGGGTCTTGCCGAAGTGCGCATTGACGCGCCAACGATCTTCCCCGGGGTCGTGGTCGAACCAGGGCGCAAAGCCCAGCACCAGATGGATCCTGGGCTGGCTGCTGGGTTCTTTCACGTACACCCGGTGGGGGATGTTGGTATTGAAGGTATAGGCATAGCCAGGCTCGAGGAAATGCTCGGTCATCGTGTCCGAGTCTTCCTGTGGCTTGTCCTTTTCATGCTCGATCTGCAGGCGATAGGCGGGGTCCGAGGTCAGGGGAATGTTCAGGCGCAGGTTCTCGAACACGGGTTCGTCGCGATGCCAGCCATCCATGAAATCCGAGGTGATGCCGCGCTCGCCGATCAGCACGGACAGGCGCGAACGAATCAGGGTCAGGCCGCATTGATCCAGGAACCTGCCCAGCTCGCCCAGCCTGGCCGCCGGCGTCCTCACGCGAAATCCGTAGGAATCGAAGTACGTGTTCTTCAGGCCCCGATGCCGTTGCACCGAGTTGTAGAAGAACTCATTGATCGGGTTCAGGGACGTACCCAGCGTGGCCTGATGCACATCGTCCATCCCCGGCTCGTGCATGTCGGGGTTGTAGACCAGCGAAAGAGATTGATAGTTGTGGTCGTGATGACGTCCTTCCGCCGACAGCCACCCGTGCAGGCCATGGGCCTCGATCGCCTGATAGGCGGCATCCTGCAAGCCTTCATATAGCCCCGCCGGCAGCGGAATCGCCAGCAACTGCGATGAAGTCTGGCCGCTCAACGCATCGCTGGCCTGCTGAAATGCAGTTTGGGTCTTCAGATGCTGAACGAGTGTGAGCGCGTCGGGCGCCTCTTTAACCAGGAACGATGACATGGTCCTTACCTATCAATTGAAGGGATGCGGAAAACCGGGGCTGCGCCCCCGTCCCGCGTAAAGCTGGCGCATGCGTTGATAGACCGGATGCCCGGCGGGTTCGTTACCCGCGCCGAACTTGATGGGGACCAATCCGGGAATAAACGCCTTGACGGTGGGCGTGCGCAATGGCGCGCCGTCGCTCAAATCAACGGCAATCAGCTGCTGGCCGTCTTCGCGCAGGCGTTGGACCAGGCCTGCCCAGTCCCTGGACAGGCGCCGTTCGGCCGGGGCGGCAGCCGGCGCGGCGACCAGGTGGTCGGCCCGTCGAAAATAGGCCTTCTGTTCATAGAGCGCCGCATGGTCTTCCGCTGCGCGCACCTGTCCGGGCCGGAAGGCGGCAGGCGCTGGATTGTGCAGCGTGATGTAAATCTGCGCTTCCAGCTCCATCAGGGCATGATCCATGGCTGTCACGAAGTCATAGCTCGCGCAGCTGGACACGCGCGTGAAATGCCGGGATTCCGATTGGCCATGGCAGAACGCCACCGGGCAGTAGGCGTGCCCGATATCACGCAGCGTCACCTTGATGCCCGCATCGCGCAGGCGGCGCAGCCGGGCTTGCAACGAAGCGGGCAGCGCGTCTTCGATGACGGCGATGGCGTCGCCGCCCAACCACAGGCGCATGAACGCGTCGCGCTCGATGAGTTCCAGCACCGCGTTCTCAAGCGCGGCGTCCATGGATGCATGCGAGGCGGCGCCGGATGTATTGGCATCGGTATAGGGCAGCTTCCGGTCCAGATCCGACAAGCCGGCCTGCAGATAGACCAGGTCGGCCAGCAAGAAGCAGGGCGCGCCATCCAGCACATTGCGGGCAGCCTTCCACCAGTATTCCGCCGTCGGGTCGAAGGGGCGGTATGGAAAGCCGGCGCGCTGATACTGCGCCGCGCCGTAGCAGAGGATGTCGCGGGGATCAATGGCGCCTGGCAGGTCCCCATGACGCGCGGCGACCAGCCCTAGCGGCCGGCACAAGGCCGCGCGCTCATGGCTTTCCATGGTCGCTTTCAGGCGCGCGCGCGCGGGGTCGGGATCGCGGCCCCAGGACCATGGATGGGCGGCATTGTCGCGGGCGCGGCACAGAAAGAACGGGCGTTCACCGTCGGCGTCCCTGATGGCCACCCATTCGAACTCGCTGGCGGCCGCCACCGCCGGAGGCGCCGCGACGGTCCCGAGTATCACCGTCGTGATGGGAACGATGGCGTCCGCGCATCCCAGCAACGTCGCCAGCTCCCGTTCCATGAATCCGCCGATCTCAACGGCATGGCAATCGCATGCCACCGCCGCAAGCAGCGCGTTCTGCGCGGCATGCCCGGCTTCCAGCGGCACATACGACAACGCGCGGGGTCCGTACTTGTTCGCGCTCGCCGCGAAATCGGCGGCGATCACCAACACCCCTTGCGCATTATTCAGCAGATCCGGAGAGGAGAACGCTGCTTCAAGCGTGGTCAGATCCGCGTTGATCAAGGAGTAATGCAAGCGCCCTTCGCCGCTTGCCGACAGCGCATAGGCACCGGGCGACAGCGTGCCGGTGGCGCGCAGGTTCAAGTAGTAGTGACGTAGCGGATAGAGCGCGCCGGCCGACGGCGTGACGGTGCGCAAGCGATCTTCATCATCAACCACGCCGGCCGCCGCCCACAAGACCGCGGTCAGGATCTGCGGCGCAAGCGCCTGTTCTCCGAAATAGCGGCGAGAGGCCCGCAGACGCAGGAGCTTGTGCAGCCCGTCGGCGCGCGGATCGCTTTCAAGCGTGATGGCATGGCAGCCTGGAGCCGCTTTCAGGCGCGCCTGAGCCTCGTCCATCAAGGCCACGATCCGGGCAGGCTCGGGGGCTGTTCCCATCGATCTGGGATTCAAGACATGCGACCAGAGTTGCCTCGGCATATCGGCGGCGCTGACCAGCACCCCCTCGGCAATCAGCGTGGTCATCAGCCCGGTTGCCGCCTGCGCGTCCCAGCCCCGCTCGGCGCAGGCATTCAGCCACTGCCGGGGCGTCAAACCACCGTCAAAGTCGCGCAGGCTGCGCAGCACGGCTTGCGGCGCGCGCAGCGACAACGTGCGCGAGGCCTGCCGGCATTGCAGGGAGGAACCATGCAGCAGGCTTCCGGGCATCAACACGTGAGGAAGATCCAGTTGCATGGCGTATCGCCGGGGCGGGAGGGGCCCGCCAGCCGGCTTTCGTGCGCTTCTTCCTTGCGTTTTACTTCCCGCCGCTGCCCGCCGGGACAGGCAGGGGCTGGCTGCGGCGCTGCTGGCTGGACACGCTCCAGGTGAAACGCTTGGGATCGTTCTGGGGGGTGCCGGGCTGCGGCGTGGTGACGGGGGTCTGGCTCATGGTTGCTCCGATGTCGGTACCTGGGCTGGCCTGAAGGGCCAACCCTGTGTGTAGAGACCGGCCATTTACCGGCTCAAGCAACTTTTCCAGGTGGGGGGATGGTGGTTTAGGGCGGTGGTTCTCGCCGTTTCGGTTTGCCGGTGGATGCGGCAGCCGCGTGGTGAGGCGATTGACGACTTATGTATTCCGTTTGGTCGTAGCCGCTGTAGTTCACGTTGTGGCTGCTCGACAGCCCCGCGCGGGTCATCTTGACAAAGCGCGTGCTGAGCAGCCGACTCCGCTAGATGTGTTGGTCGAGACTGCTTGAGCAAACACCGGTTTGGGGACCGGTGTCAGGTGAATACCATCTCAGTACATTCGTATCGACAACTAAACACCCAGCCCATTCCTATTATTCGACATCCTAGTGTGACGTTGCGACCAGCCCCACCCCTAAACGGATTGTTACCAGAAGACCGCCAGATCTCCATGTATGCCACGAGCTAAATCGCTGACTCCCCCTGATCAAGGACAGTAAAGTAGATTGATATTACCAAGCCCCTCACAGATCAATCCTTCGGGATGCCCACTCCAACCCATCCTTACTCAACATTAGATGCGAGTCACGTGTTCCCGAAAATTCGCTCGCAACACCCAACCAGCCAAACAGAGGGTCGTACTGAACTTTCCAAATGGTTGAATCTCGGTGCAGCCCTTGCACATTCAGATATCGTGGAACGCCGTCCGCTGAAATACAAATCATGGAAGCCACATCAGAGCCATGTCGGTTCTTCTGATCCTGAAAGTATGAAACCTGATTACCTTTGACACCCCCTGCCCCAAGGTATCGAACCCCTTCTATCCGAGTTGGTTTCACCGACCCCGTCTTGGGCCACGGCACAACCCAGAAGTTCTCGTGATCGGTAGCCCCGGGACTAGGGTCCCACTCAAAATCGTACATAGTTAATGGGGGCGGACTCTCGGAGCAAATCAACGTTGCGCTGTGATTACATGCAAGCGCCGCCATGATCCCCTCAATGCTTGCTCCAACATCAAGTGTTGCATCTTGCACCATGAACCGGTCAGCCTTCGCTGACACTATTAGCGGCTGGCCACTCTCGCCAAGATCAGAACGCAGACTCTGTCCAAATAGAAAATACTCTGCGTCAGAAGATCCGAATCCGCAATACAAATGCGCACTGATTGATAATGACTCTTCCTCAACAACGCCGTTTGATACTCGCAAGACAAAAACGGTCGGGGACATACACACGACGATTATGTCAGCGGAGCCAGCCTGAAAAGAAAATATCCGATTGTAGGCGCTCCCCCCCGAAAACAACCCCTCCGGTCGCTCTTTTTCCCAATAAGTACCGTCAAGAAACCTGATGATTAACGCCACATCCGTAAGCATCCACCGGCAGAAATCACCAACACCATTTGTTTGGACCCTTCCAAAAGCGACATCTGGTGAAGTGAATTGTTGATCAAAAATCCTAACCTTCCTGGCCGGATCAATGACGCAAGTGAATCTCACAGAGTCCCCAATTAAGGGAAACTGGAGCAATTCCGCGCAAGCATCATATTTTGAGGACATTATTAGTTCCTATTTTTTGATCCAATCGTACAACTCTATTGACAATCGGCTGCCTGCCCAATAACCGGAAGCCCCTCCGATTAATCCACCTACAACACCGCCAATAGCAACACCAAGCACATTCCCCACGACAGGCACAGCTGTGCCGAACGCACCGCCTAGCGCAGCGCCAACAGTTGCCCCAACTGGTAATCCCCCCATTTTTAGCGATTGGCAGAAGTAGGAACGCTACGCGGCCATGGCTAACCGCTGTTTTGGCGTAAATCCGCCCAGAGCCATATTTGGGCGCTCGTGATTGTAGGACCACATCCACTGTGTGGCGATGTATTGACCCAGCAGAACCTGCTCAGGTTAAGTGGCTAATGCAAACGCCTCAGCCGGAGTCTTCATCTCGAGCGCCTGGTGCGGGCGTCGGTGATTGTAAAAACGTATCCAGTCGCCTACAACGCGGCTGGCGTGCTGGATATTCTCGAAGCGATGCCGATGCGCGCATTGTTCTTTGAACGTACGGATGACACGCTCAA
>NZ_JBICCO010000137.1:0-10369 GCF_043119405.1 Achromobacter sp. 413638 | reverse complement strand
CGATACCCCATAAAAACCAAGCACTTCTTTATTTCTTTAAAGAGTTCTCAAATTACAAAATCGATCCTTGCCCCTACTATTTCCCTGCGAATCAATCCCTGTATCTCGGATCCTCTCTCATAACTCGCAACATTTCCGACCAGTGAGACAAAATAATCGGGATCCTATGCTCTGATAGATCTTTCGCCCTTTCCGACGTAGGAAAACACTCCATCGCCCTCCTGCAGTGTCCATAAAACAAATTAAAACAGCTAATCCCCACACAATCCAGAGTAATAAAATTCTGACCTTGCTCATCAAAAGATGCATATATTTCTTTTCGACAGCCTTCCTCCCTATTTTCAAATCCAACCCTTGTTGACTCAACGATGCAATCAAAAATTCCCTCAGAAAAAAATACGCCAACACCTCTCGCAATAGCAACGTACATGCCCAAGAAACCACCTCACAATTATTTTCCTACTTCGCTGCTCCAAGGCAAGCTCGTTTCTCCACAAGCCAACAGCACCCCGATTAATTGGAACCAAACTTCTCGCACGGTACCGCCGCAGGCAGTTCAGGTTCTAGTCGGCTTGGATAAAGCTATAGCCGATGGCATATTCCTTGCACTTCTTGGAAACACCCTGGCGAGCGGCACGCACGCCATCAACGGCGATCTGGCTTCGCCGACAAGCTCTAGTGTGAAGGCAAGACCAATCTTCAAACTGTCCTAGAGTGCTATGACCAATCACGTCTTCTCGCGGTAGAAAACAGTAAGCCCCCGCTGACAGCGGCGCATTCAAGCAATTCAAGCAAGAATTCACCCCGAATACTCATCTCAAAGCCAGCCAAATTTTCAATCAAAATCTATAGCAAAAGCCGTTTTTTCCTCATAAGAGGATTGGTATATATCGAAAACAATATCAACAAGCATGGAGATAATTTGCCTTGCAAACTTCCTATCAACGCCATTTAAGAAAAAACAAAACTCCACCCCCTCCTCAAACCTCACCCATTTAACAAAGACGTCTTCTCCTGCGTTTATCCAAAACTGAACATTATCCACCCCCTCCACAAAATCAACGCCACCCTTTTCATTTGGATGCAGTTCTATTTGATTACCCTCATCTGTCCAACTAGTTATCTTTTTGGTGAGAGGATTCTCTAAAACAACCCCTAAGCTAGAAAGGGAATTTTTCACAACAGAGAAAGAATCTCGAAACAACTCTGGAATAAAAACCCTGCAACTTGCACTCCCCATCATCATTCCTTTGTAAATGACTTAACATTTTCATAACCAAGTATTTTTGAGGCAAGTTTAATAACCGAATCTGGAGTCCCCTCAAAGAAATAAGCTTTCGCCGCGACGCCTCTCTGTTGAGCAACTTCCTTATAGATGCGCAATTCTTGTCCCAATTTACCTAGATTGCTTGCCTTGGCAGCCCCGCCGACCGCTACCAAGTCTCCATTATTGGCAACTACGTCGATATCTGTCGACCCCATGCCAGCAACAACTACTTTTTCCCCCGATCGTGAACCTTGCACCAATTGGGCAACACGCAACTCCCGCTCCAGTCCGATTTTTCTTCCCGCCTCTCCGGTTGAATCACCTGAAGCCTCGTTCAAAATGAGATCTGGCCCTTTTACGTCAGGCAAAGGCGTAACACTACCTCCGCCATGCTTCCCCGGATCCGCCTCATACCCCGGCGTACCTCCAGTCTGAATCGGCTCACTCGGCCACACCGGAATTTCCGATCCGAATACCTGTTTTTCAGCAGGTAGCGGCGGAGGCGTGACGACATGCACCACGTCACCCGGTTTGCCTGGCAACGCTTTATCTCTGCCCGTCACATAGTCCACGAACTCGGACGCCCAGGTTCCTACCGTATCGGAAGCCGCCGAGATTCCTACCAGCGCAGCGCTCCCCACATAAACTGCGCCGTCCTTCATCTGCACAGCAACGTAGACCGTCTTGTCCACAATCTGAGTGGTAACGCGCTGGCAAGTGGCATTGGTCGCGCACCTCGACGCTACAGCTGCCGCGACAGGAGCTACGACATATCCCCAATTCCGAGACGTTTCCAACGCGGCAGCGTTGCTCGCCGTTGCCGCCTCTGCCCCTGCTGCGGTCGCGATGCCAGCGACCAAACTGGTAACCAGGTTCCGCCGTGCTTCGATTTGCTCAGGATCTAGCCCTTCCGGCGTACCCATTAAGCTGTTCAAGATACTGCCCGCGCTCGCGCCCAGCGCTCCCGAGGCGCATGCAGCACCTTGACCCGCCGCACCTGCACATCCCACGATGCCATGCAGTGCCGCGCGTGCCACCTCGGCTTGGGAGCCCGTACCCAGAGAGTCGGAAATCTTCTTTACCTGCGCCGCTCCCAAACCTTGGAGATAGTTCACTGCAGCCGACTGTACAAATGCACTGGTCGAACCCGTCACATTCGCACTCGCAGCGCCTGTAACGGCCAATAGCACCAAACCGTACTTACCTTCCGCACTCCAATCTTGCGCACTTTGCACTCGGTCCATAAGTGCTTTCATATTGGAAGCATCGCCGGTATTGCCCGTCTTGATAGCATCCGCCAGCGCTCTTTCGGCGACCTTCTTTTCCTCTGCCCGATTCGCCAAGAACTGCCCCGTCTGCCGGCTAGCCTCCGAAACAATCTCAAACCCCGCCTCGATCTTCTCCTTATCAAAGATCGGCTTGAGCGCGTTCAAAGTATCCGACGTATCCCGGTTCAACGACGCAATCGTCTCCGCCGCCGTCTTGCCGGTCAGCGCCTGCTGGCCCGCCTCGTCGCGGATCACGATCGTGCCGCCGCTGATGGCGCTGCTCGTGGTCGAGCTGCCGCTGCCGCTCGCCGCCGCGACCGTGGGCGGTTTGAACGACAAGTTGCCCGACGAGGGCAGCGAGGTGCTCGGGTAATCCCCCCATTTTTAGCGATTGGCAGAAGTAGGAACGCTACGCGGCCATGGCCAGGCGCTGTTTGGGGGGTAAATCCGCCCAGAGCCGTATTTGGGCGCTCGTGATTGTAGGACTGACCTGCCCCCGAAGACGATCACGTCAGCCGGAAGACCGCGACCTTATAGCCACCGCCCGTGCTCTTCCAATATCAATGCCGTCTAAGTGGCCCGTAGTTCGTCGAAAAGGCCATTCGCCAACAGCCGACGCCTCCAACCGCGCTTGCGCTCAAAAACCGACGCGTGATCCGCCTGTTCCAGCCTTGCCTCAGTCACATAGCCCAAGTAGTCGCACAGGCTTTCAACGCCGCCGAGCAGGCTGATGACCGTCCATCGGTCCAACGACTGCGAGCCTCCTGCAATTGACTCACTCGCGTCCGTTGCCTACAACTCGCACGATGGTTTCTATCGCGTGCTGGGTACGTTCCACATCATGCACACGCGCCGTTGCGACTGTGCCGAACTCTTCCATGCCCGCTATGTACCAACGGCGTTCGGAAAGCGGGTGCTCATTCAAGTGACGAGCCATTTCGGCCTCCCTGTGCTGGATGGCCTACCACTCATCTCCAAATTGAAGCGGGCAGGCAGAAAGCAGGATTGGCGAACCGGCGCACAGGGGACCGGCAGGGGCATGCCCCTTCCCGCAATCGCCTACCCATAAACATCGTACGCGCTCGTATATGCGGGCTGCCTTAAAGACAGAATCCAATTTTCGCTAATCCGGTCGCCAAACCAGACTCACGAGGATTCGTGAGCCAGATCAGGTTAGCCTAGCGCGGCAACTGTTGGATGGTATTTGGCCTGACTTGTAGGAGCAAAAAATGAAATTAGAAATATGTTTTACTCAGAATTCCCTTCCTTTTTCTTTGATATATCCTTAGATTTTTCAGAAAAAGGCTTGATTCCTAGCATCGCAGCTTGCGACGCATACATACCAATCGAGCCAATCAAAAACCCCAATAGAATAACTAAATAAGAGTCATGCCTAAGGCCGCCAAAAAGAAGGACCACTCCCAATAATGAAAGCAGAAAGCGCACCCAACGTTTGAAGTTTCCATTTTCAATAATCCTCGACGACATAGATTACCTTATAAATCTCGATTGCCTTTACCAAGGCTGCATGGAGGACGGCGGAACCCCGGCGCAGATGTTCGATGCAGGAAGAAAGACGCAGCAGCCCGACCCAGAGGACGTGTTCGCAGGGGTTGTTTGAGAAAACACCGGCTTGGGGTCAGTATTTGATGAATACCATCTCAGCACAAATTTTCGGCTACGCCATACGCTCTGCATTTGGCCTTGTACATGTCGACTTATGGAAAGTCTGGCTTGAATCACATCTAGGCGACTACCACCGAATAGCG
Organism: Achromobacter sp. 413638; assembly: GCF_043119405.1. Taxonomy (NCBI): domain Bacteria; kingdom Pseudomonadati; phylum Pseudomonadota; class Betaproteobacteria; order Burkholderiales; family Alcaligenaceae; genus Achromobacter; species Achromobacter sp. 413638. Next base: position 6,065 of record NZ_JBICCO010000137.1, on the reverse strand, counting down.
CGCCAATATGCATAAACCAGTACTACATCGCTAGCACTCCTACCTTATCAGCGCCTTCATACAAGTATATCTAGCCATATTAATATCGAACTCCATATCCAACGCCAAATCAATTGCCTCGACGTATTCTTCTTGAGAAATTAAAATATCGTATTCACAGATATGATCGCACAACGTCTCAAATGCCAGACCCGCCTCATCGAAATCCACATACTGCAGCGCAGCCTCAAGCAGCCCCGTATCCATGCGATTAATAAACCGATTGCCGAACAAAAAAATCCTATCTTTGTACATAGAATCACTAATTCACAGATTTATAGGAAGGAATCGGATTATTGTCAGGAAATGCTGTAAGCACCGTTCCCGTAGCCGGTTCATATACCACTCGGATGTGAACACCGTCGCTGCTGCTCTTGTTGCCGCCCAGACTGATCTGGACGCTAACGCCGCCGGCCTTGTCTAGGGACATGGCATCCTTCATGCTGCTCATCTTCTGCACAGCGCCGTGCGAACTAGCGCTTCACAGCTAGACTACAAAGGGCGGGATCTGACAAATGCACAAGTTGAAAAACTCAATCGTCGGGTTAGAAGGAAGTGCTCACCACGGCCGCACTAATAAATACCAGCCCCTAGCTCAATAAAATATTTCTATTTGAATTTCACGACAACCAACCCTTTCATCTTAAATTAATTATCTATAAATAATATATATCTCATAGTTTTTTCACAATTGCATAGACTGACCCGAGTTCATCTTGCAAACATCGCACCAACATCTCCCCTTCTGCGCGGAACTCACTGGCAGCACTCTCATTTAGAAATCCCGATCGCGCCGGATCGTCAGCATTCAATGTGGCATCGAATTTCTCTGCCCAGCTCAGCAATCGATTTTGCAGTGCCAAAGATATTGGCAAGCTTTGCGGATCAACATTTCCCACCGCATTGGTCGAAGCCTGCCAAAGAGGAAAACATTGATAATCGGCCATCAATTTTAGCGCTTTCATTTTTCACTCCCTGCAGGGTTTTCACCCACAACAAAATCATTACTGCCCACAGTTACAGCGATACTTATAGACTTGCCATTTACTTCTGTTTGATAAATCGGCCTTCCAGTATCTTTCTCTTAGCAACCAATGATCCCTCCCTCGGTAACCGCCTTCATTACCATATTTGGGTACGCGACGCTTCCTCGCAGAGCAATGATTTCACATTTAGCTAGCGGCCGCACCGTATCTAACAGGGCGAAAACCTCCACATTGCGAGGCGCACCATCTAATAAGAATCGATTGAGCAGATGAAGGGAGGCTGCGGTGCCTGGTTGCCACACGACAGCTATGAGCGGCCGTATAAAGGCCGATGCGGACGGCAGAACTCCCGCGCAGATGTTGATGATGACAAGATACAGTAGTCCGATCCGGAGGAATGTTCACCGAGGCTGCTTGAGCAAACATGGGCTTGGAGCCCGTGTCAGGTGAATACCATCTCAGTACACTCGGGCGACCGGATACATGCTAAAGAACTTGAATACCTAAACTGTTCCTCACACCGAACTTTTTAAACCATCAAACGATGATAAATCAGATATTCATCGCACCCGTATCGTTAAACCAGCGGTTAATCTTTCATTACCTCTGATTGTGTTCGAATACCATCCTCATCAATCTGACAACTCCACTTTACGTGAGCGCCCCAGCCTGGGTTGACATTCCTTACTACCACACCATTAGCGACCAGATCATCAATTTTTCCATGCTCATCCAAGTCGTCCATACAAACACTTATAAGCATACCCTCATGAAGTCGCACATTTACACCAGACCTATCTACCTTAACATCCTCTCTTGATAGGAGTACGGTATTAGCATCTACCATTTCGTTGAAATCAACATAAAAAACCGGGCGAGACATAAGAAACTCACTTTCCAGGCTTTGCTGGATTCCGAATAGTTGGAGTAAAGAGCTTTTCCAATTGCTGGGCTGTCAATCCACTAATCGTTGCATGATTGGGGTTATAAGGCGTTCCATCATAAATTATCTTTCCACCAGCCTTTTCGATGTCACCTACAGTTGTCACCCCAACTTGCCCATTCTTGAATGGTATCGACAGCGTATGCACTGTTCCACTGTTACTACTTTGAACTGACACACCATTGAGTGTCCCATCAGCATTTTGAGTAACACCGCTACCTTGGGCAAATTTTTCAGAATGACACGTACCCCCTCGGCAAACGAATGATGAGCCTTCCGGCGTTTGCCCATTATTTGTAGCACCCCCATTCTGATTATTATAATTTTCATTTGTTATTATCTGTGGCCCCTGCTGATCAGGCATCGGCATCACGCTGCCACCCTGATGACCATTCTGATCAGCTGGATATCCAGGCGTACCGACGCTGCCAGGATCAGATTCGTATCCTGGCGTCCGATCTGGTTGCCGCGAATCGCCCGGATATCCGGGTAAACGAGTATCGCCTCCCGGTGGCACTACCGGTGTTTCCAAGGGTCCCTTGGTTTCTGCTGATCCTCCGTCCGCCCCAAACAGCGAGCCCAACAATCGAGTCAACTGCCGCGCGATATTCTCGTCCGCGGTTAGTTCGCCGTGAGGATCCAGACCCAACCGCTGCCTCGTCGTCTCTCCACCGCTTCCTCTACCTCCTCTCAATCCACCCAACAGCGTGCCAGACGACCCCATGGTTCCCATCGATGGCGACCATGGTGCAAGTTGGTTGTTTTCCAACTCCAACCGCGCCGCATCATTCACCGCAGCTACAGCCTTGGGATCCAGCACGGCCGTCATGCCTGCCAGCAAGCTAGTCACCAAGTTGATTCGCGCTTCCCGCTCCACTGCATCAAGCTTGCTAGCCGGCTTCCCAAACGCCTGATCCAGCAGTTGACTAACGACGATACCCGCCGAAGCTCCAGCCGCTCCTCCTCCGCAACCTGCCCCCTTCGCCGCAGCCCCCGCGCATCCCAGCAAGGCATGCAACGCGACTTGCCCAGGCGCGCCTTCGCCTCCCAGCATCGGCGAGATCTCCTTGATCTTCGCCGCTCCCAGACCCTGCAGATAATTGACTGCTGCCGCCTGTACAAACTCGCCAGCACCGCCAGTCACGTTACCGCCAGCCGCCAGTGTCAGCGCCGTTAACGCTTGCCTGTAGTCACCACCAGGCCCCCATTTCGCTGCTGCCTCATACTGATCCTTCAGTTGCTGCTTGCGCTCGGGATTCGTCTCGGTGTCCATCGCCTTTTTGAGCGCCTTGGCCTCTTCCGCACGATTCGCCAAGAACTGCCCCGTCTGCCTACTAGCCTCCGAAACAATCTCAAACCCCGCCTCGATCTTCTCCTTATCAAAGATCGGCTTAAGCGCGTTCAACGTATCCGACGTATCCCGGTTCAACGAAGCGATCGTCTCCGCCGCCGTCTTGCCGGTCAGCGCCTGCTGGCCCGCCTCGTCGCGGATCACGATCGTGCCGCCGCTGATGGCGCTGCTCGTGGTCGAGCTGCCGCTGCCGCTGGCGGCCGCGACCGTGGGCGGTTTGAACGACAGGTTGCCCGACGACGGCAGCGAGGTGCTCGCCTCTTTGCTCGCGCCGCCCGCGACCTGGTTGTCCTTGGTCGTGCCCAAGCCCGTGCCGCCGCTCTTGTCGCCGCCGCCCAGGCCGATGCCGCCGCCCACCGAGACCTGATAGGCGCTGTAGCTGGCCTTGTTCTTGACGTCCTCCGTCACCAAGGTGCCGGTGCTCAGCTTGTTCAGCCCGTCGGCCACCGCCTTGTCGCTGCTGGCGATGACGCTGCCGATCAGCGTGGTGTTGTTCTTCACGTCGATCAGGAAACCGCCATTGCCTGCCCACAGGCCGGTCTGCTCGGTCACCGACTTGAAGTCGCTCTTCATCTGGCCTTGGCCCGCGTTGGCGCTTATGTTGCTCGTGCACGTGCCAGTCAGGCAGATCGATGCGCCAAAACCCGCGCTCTGGTTCTTGGCGTCGTACTTGCTGGTGTCCTGCAAGCTCTCCAGCAGCAGGTTGCCGCCCACCGACGCGATGATCTGCTCGGCCTTGCCCGAGGCGCCCTTGAAGGTGGTGTCGCCGCCCGACTGGATCGCCAGCACGTCGCCGGCGGTGACGTGGCTGTTGGTCCAGCTTTCGTCCTTGCCGTCGGCCTTGCCCCGGCTGGCCGAGACGCCCAGCTCCAGCGTGACGCCCGTGTTCGCGCTACCCACATTGAAGCCCACGCCGATGCTGGCGCTGCTGCTCTTGCTGTCGGTCTTCTGTTCGAAGGCGTTGCGCGCCGCCTGCAGCAGGACGTCGCCTTCGGCCTTGAGCACGGCGTTGCCGCCGGCGGACAGGTTCGAACCCGTGACGGTAATGTCCGAGTTCCGGCCCGCGCCCTGGGCGATGATGGTCAGGTCCTTGCCCGCCGCGACGGTGGAGCCCGCCGCGCTGGATGCGTTGCGCTCGGTAGTGCTGGTGCTCTTGCTACTGCCCAGGCTGATCTGGACGCTGACCCCGCCGACCTTGTCGAGGGACGTGGCATCCTTCATGCTGCCCATCTTCTGCACGGCGTCGTAGGCGTTGTAAGCCGCCAAACCAGCCGTGCCGGCCGCCAGGCCCTGCATCACCGGGTTATCGACCTTGCTCGCCGCGCTGGCCATGCGCTCGCCGGTCTGGACCGCGCTGACCACGGGGTTGCTGGCCGTGACGGACAGGCCGCTTTGCTTGATCTCGTGGAATTCCTTGCTGCGCGCGGTGTCGAGCGCGGCCACGATGTTGACCTGCTGGCCGATCAGCGTCACGTCGCCCTGGCGCGCGATCACGTTGCTGCCCACGACGTTCAATCCGTTGCCGGCGTTGATCAGCACATTGCCTTCTACGCTGCCCACGGTGCTGGCGGTATGGAAGACCTTCTTGCCATCGACCCAGTCCGTCTGCTGGCGCGTGCCGAAGCTCAAACCGCCCAGCGCGCCGAAGCCGGACTTCTTGACCATCTTGTAGTCATAGCTGTCCGAGGCGTTCTCGCCAGCCACGATGTTCACGTCGCGTCCGCCGGACAGGACCAGGTCCTTTTGCGCGCCGACGTTGGAGCCGGCCACGTTCAGGTCACGGCCGGCCATCAGCACGGCGCTGTCGCCGGTGAAGGTTGAACCCTGGGCCTGTTCCCAGTCGCCGGATTTGATGGTGTGCGTGGTCTTGCTCGACAGGAAGCCGCGCGTCTTGTAGTACATCTCGTCGCGGGCCGAACCGGACTCCACGCCGGCGATCAGATTGATGTCGCGCCCCGCGCCCACGGCCAACTGCTTGCCGGCGGTGACGTCCGCCGCGCGCGCGTTGACATCCTGGCCAGCGACCAGCGTCAGGTTGCCGCCCGCCGCGACGGCGGCGCCGATTTCCTTGCTGGTGCTCAGCGCGTGGCGGTTGCGCGAGTTCAGCGCGAAGCTTTCGCCATGGCTTTCGGTCAGGGTGCCGAAGTTGATGTCGCGCCCAGCCTGCAGACGGGCGTCGTCCTTGACCGACACCTGCGCGGCGGTCAGCGTCAGGTCGCGGCCGGCCTGCATGTTCAGGCTGCCGGCATCCACGCGCGCCACGCCGGTCAGGTGCGAGCCCCAGGTGTTGCCGTTGTTCTCAGACGCCGAGGTCGACGTCAGCGCGATGTCTCGCCCGGCGCTTAGCGCCACCTTGTCGCCCTTGATCAGCGATACCAGATTGGTCAGGTCCTCGCGCGCGGCCAGGTTGACGCTGCCGCCCTGGATGGTGCCGCCGGCCTGGTTGACGATGTTGCCGGCGGTGATGACCGTGGCCTCGCGCGCGCCGATGGTGCCGCTGTTGGTCGCATTGCCGTCCACGGCGAGATGGACGCTGCGGCCCGCCAGCAGCGTGCCGTCGCCTTTCAGGTCGCCCGCGCGCACCAGCAGATAGACCTGCGGCACCAGCACGGTTTCGGTGGTGCCGTCGGGCAGGGTCACGGTCTGTTCGACCAACCAGACCAGGTCGGTGGTCAGCTGGCGCTGCTGCGCTTCGGTCAGCGCGACGCCGAGCTTGATCCCGTTGTCCTGCGCGAACTTGGCGCCA
>NZ_JBICCO010000136.1:0-10607 GCF_043119405.1 Achromobacter sp. 413638 | reverse complement strand
TGAGGAACTCACAAAACAGGTGCGCATGACTGGCGGTGATATATATAAGTACAATCCGGCAACAGGTGAATTAGCGAAATTCTAATGCTATGAGAGCGTATATTCAGATCGCGATAAGAACTAATAGCGAAACCATTGGCTGGGGGGTTGGAAGTCGATTGTTCGATTCATTGAGCTCAAATGGTGGGTTGCTTGCTCCAGAATTTGTTTCACATAATGCTGACAAAGTAACGGAGATTTTTGATGGCCAAAAAAAAATGGAAAGATTTTGGGCAGAAAAGGCTTCGATACAAGCAAATGGAACCATTTCGGATTTTTTTCTCGATTTTGCTTGGAAAAAAGAGAGTTTCCTTAAAAGTTCAGGTCGTGTCAGTCATACATTCCGGAATCTTAAAAATCAAATTGTTCCGGGGGATATTTGCCTAAAATCTGAGTATGGCGACAAGATAAACTGGTATGGTTTATTCAAGAATTGGTGTGACATATTTCCGCCTCAGCTCGGAATGTTGCATTTATTTTCTGACCCGGAGCTCGGGCCGCACGAGCGGAGAAATAGCTTTCAAATTGGCTCTTTCAATGCCGCGCTGAAGCCAGATATTCCGAACATTGGTTGGGCCATGTTTTATGGGAATGAGTTTGCTGAGAAGATTGATGCTGAGGGAATCTTCCGTGCAGGATTTCCTATTGAAAAAATGAGTAATGGGTATTTGGTGAGAGTCACAGAAGATATAAAGGATATCGCTCGTGATTTCGAGTTTTTCGCGCGACAACGCACCGAGCTTAGAAGCCTATTTCCGAGTGGGTTTTTTCTTGAGTAGGATTAAATAATCGGGTTGGAATTTGAATTGTTCATAAATGTGAGGGGCAAGTTGCGCTTGTGCTGCTGAGAATATGTCGCTGCTCTGGGCGGCGAGCTGGGGCGTGGGCGTCTTTGATAGGACTTAAAACGTCCGACCAATTTCGAGGGCAGATTATCTATGTTGAAGTAATCGGTTATCCTCTGGATTTCGTTGTGAGTTGAAGAACTACCAGTATTTTCAAGAGTCTTCGACAAGGGATTACGAGGGGTTATTGGTAAAATTCCGGTGTCTATGAGCTAACAAAATATTGATGTTATGACGCCGCAACCATATATTCAGATTTCGCTAAGAACCAAGATTGAAACAGATGGGTGGGATGTTGGAAGAAAACTGCTCGCATCCTTATATGTTGACTCCAGTTTCTTGGCGCCCGAGTACGTTTCGCACAATGCTGACAAGGTGACGGAGCCGTTTGAAGGTGAGTTGCATGCGGAACGGCTTTGGTCGGAAAAGATCTGTATACGTGCAAATGGCACTCTTTCAGAGCTTGTCGATAACTTTGCTTGGAAAAGGAAGAGGTCCGTTAGAAATACGGGATACGTATCTCATACTATTAGAAATATTCGAAATCAAATTGTCCCGGGTGGAGTGCATCTAAATTCAAAATTTAGTGAGAAAATTGAATGGTTTCAACTTTTCAAGACATGGTGTGAGATTTTCCCTCCCCAGCTAGGTATGTTGCACTACTTCACCGAGCCGGAACTTGGTGTACATGAGGTGAACGAGAGTTTTCAGATCGGCTCGTTCAATGCAGCTTTGAAGCCCGATATTCCTAATGTTGGTTGGGCCATGTTTTATGGGAATGAGTTTGCTGAGAAGGTTGATGCTGAGGGAATCTTCCGTGCAGGATTTCCTATTGAAAAGATGGGCGATGGTTATTTGGTGAGAGTTACGGAGAGTATTCAAGACGTCGCTCGAGATTTTGAGTTGTTCGCAGAGCGGCGTATTGAGCTTAAGGGGTTCTTTCCGAGTGGGTTCTTTCTGGCGTAGATGTAGGGCTATATTGAAAATAAAATAAATAACGCCTTACTCGTCAAGATGTTGTGCGCAATTTGAACGATAGGCTTGAAATTCAGTCGCAGTGCTAATGTTTTGAGATAAATTCACTTTCCTTCAATAAAGAGAGTTTTTCACAGCAATAAAAACATCCGAATGCATCGGATCATTTCCTGGGAAGGGTTTTGATCGCGTGTGGGTTGATCATCTTGAGCGACATGGTTGCTACGATTCGTTTGGCAGATGGTGTGAGTGATCCAAAATTAAAAGGAGTGCGATCCGGATATTCTCCGCATCACAAGTTTGCAGCGATGGATTATCTGGTTAGTGGTGTGCACAGATATCAAGATGATTGTCTTCACTATCCTGGAGAAGCGTTGGAGACAAAGATCAGCTTTGTAAGTTTGGGCTTTTTCAAAGACATAATAAAGGTTGGGGATGTCTTCGAAGTGCTTGAGCTTGATAGATTGGTCGGGCATGGAAAGGTTGAGATAATTCTGTGAGACCTATCGATCGTCGGATAAATCGTTCCAGGCAACGGTTCGGATCGTGCGGTATGCAATTGGGCTATCCTCTCGCGTAAAAATAAGATCAAACGCCATATACAGCGCCTACGTCGCCACCCTAAGCTCACTCTGCTCATGAATCCTCATGAGTCTGGTTTGGCGACCGGAATAGCACAAATTGGATTCTGCCCTTAAGGCAGTCCGCATCTACAAGCCCGTACGATGTTTATGGGCGGGCGATTGCGGAGTAATGACGTTCTCCCCAAAAACGCGTAAGCTCCCCTTCAGTTAGACATCAGCCGGTAGAATTTCTAAGCCTCCCTGAGTCGGAGAATCACTTGAAGAAAAGTAGATTTACAGAGAGCTAGATCGTTGTGGGGTTGAAGGAAGGCGAAGCACGCCAAACTTAACGCATGTTTGCTGACCCGGCGCTGGAGAATGCGGCGATCAAGGATGCCTTAAACCGAAAATCCTGACGCCGCAGGCCAGGAGCGAGGTGGTCGCACAGCTAGTGCAAGCAAAGCTTTCAATCACGCGCGCTTGTCAGATTGCCCGCCTTTCGCGGGCGGCGTACTACAAGAGGCCAACGTCGGCATCTGAACGAAATACCCAAGTCATTGATGTATTGACCCAGTGAAAACCTGCTCACGTCATAATCGATGGAATTGACGATGAGCACGAAAATGGAGGACGACATCAAACGCTGGACGGCCAAGCGCAAGAGTGCGCTGGTACTGGACATCATCCAGGGCAAGACCGCCGTGGCCGAAGCGAGCCGCCATACGACCTGTCGCCCTCGGAGGTCGAGCAGTGGGTCGATGACGGCAAGCGGGGCATGGAAAACGCGCTGCGCGCCAATCCCCAGGACGTTCGCGAGCAGTACGAGCGTCAGCTCAAGGATCTTCAAGAGGCGTATGGCGAGGCGATGCTGGAGCTGCGCGCGAGAAAAAAATTGCAGTCCCTGCTGGGCGAGGACGAGAAGTGATCGAGACTGGGCGTCCCCGATGATCCGCCAGGGACTGCAAGCCGAGGGCATCACCGTCTCGATTGCCAAGCTGTGCCGCTGGTTTGGCGTGCCGCGCCGTTCGGTTTACTACAAACCGGTTAAATCGCCGCCGAAGGTCGATCCGAAGTTCGTCGCCCCGATCAAGGCGATGATTGAAGAGTCGCCGTCGTTTGGCTACCGGACGGTTGCGCATCTGTTGGGGTTCAACAAGAACACCGTGCAGCGCGTGTTCCAACTGATGGGCTGGCAGGTCCGCAAGCGGCCGATTGGCTTCAGACCACGAATCCAGGCGCTGACGTCGGTGGCTAGCAAGCCCAACGAGCGTTGGTCAACGAACCTATGCCGTGTCTGGGCGGGCCGGGATGGCTGAGCCACGCTGGCGCTGGTGATCGACGGTCATACCCGCGAGTTGCTCGGCTGGCATTTGTCGCGTAGCGGCAAGGCCTGCACCGCTGGCAGTGCCTTGGAACACGCCCTGATCGCCCGTTTCGGAACACTGGGGCGCGTGCCTGCGCCGTTCCTGCTGCGATCGGACAACGGACTGGTCTTCACGTCTCGCAGCTACACCGCGCTGGCGCGAGGCTACGGGCTGCGCCAGGAGTTCATCACGCCGCACTGCCCGCAGCAAAACGGCATGGTTGAGCGTGTCATCCGTACGTTCAAAGAACAATGCGCGCATCGGCATCGCTTCGAGAATATCCAGCACGCCAGCCGCGTTGTAGGCGACTGGATACGTTTTTACAATCACCGACGCCCGCACCAGGCGCTCGAGATGAAGACTCCGGCTGAGGCGTTTGCATTAGCCACTTAACCTGAGCAGGTTCTGCTGGGTCAATACACGGCCTTCGAAAGGGAATTGACGTGGAACAAAATCGTGTTTCCTACTTTCAAATTAAGAGATGGATTCTGGAGAATTACTGGGACGGCTGCCGGGATCATGGGCCGCTCCCCACGGGCAAGGGACAAAGAGGATGGACACTGGAGCAGATAGCGTCTGACGTTTACGATGGGTATGCGGGGGGAAAGGGTAGTTTTGATTCCCCCCTGGAGTGCTTGATGCTTGAAGTTGTTTGTTTGGTTTTGGCTTGCTGGTATCCGGCACAAGCCGAATATCATAGAACGCGAATCTGCCGTTTGCTTTCAGAGCATGCACTAGATAATTTGCTTCAATTGGTGCCCCGGGACGAGATTGATGAGTTCAAGCACGATCTAAGCATCGTAGGATTTATATAAAATACTGAAATGGTATTCACCTGACACCGGCCCCAAGCCAGTGTTTTTTCAAGCAGCCTCTGTCACCACCTCCCCCTTCCGCCCAAAAACAAAAACATGCGCATAACTATCATTCATCCGATGCTCGAAATGCGCTACCCCCCGAATCGCCGGCACGACAGGCTCGAACAGCCCCGCATAATCAATCTCCACCGGATAAGGCTTCCGCTCCGGCGTATCGTTATACCCAAGAATCAACAACCCACCCGGCTTGAGCACCCGATGGCACTGTTCCATCATCTGCTCGAATCCAATCCGCTCATTCAGCCCCCAGCCGATCACGCCATTGGATATCACGACGTCGAATGACGCCTCGTCGTAGTAGCCGCTCATATCCGTGACGCTACCGATGACGTGCCTGCCCGGCGGACCGTAGATCGCCTGTTCGGGATCCATGTCCAGCGAATGGAATTCCATCTTGAGCAGCCGGGGATAGTGCCAGGTGTAGTAATGCATGCCCAGGAACAGGCACTTCATCTGGCCGGGCGAGCGCGCGGCGAGCTGGTTCAGATGGTCGAAGATTTCCCGTTCGAGGAATTGGCGATTCACGGCGCGCAGCCGGAATTTGATGCCGCATTTCGCGGCGAAGGCCGGAGACCATTTGAACAGTCTCATCTTGGCTTTGCGGATCAGTTTGCGTAAGGAAATTTGCTCACCTCAGATGGCCGGATTGAAGGGCTTTGCTTCGCGCAACAGCACTTCAAAGGTTCTTCGTGTGCGCGCGAATGCCGTGGCAGGCACGCATGCAGGAGCTGACGCGGGCCAGCCGTCAGGGCCGTTGCGGTCCTGATCGCAAGAGGCTAATCAGCGGTGCGTTTGATATGAATGGGACGAGGGAGGAATGGGGTGGACTGGCGCGAGGCGCCGTCTGATTTCAGAATGACGCGACCGTTGCGGTCGCGCATAGGCAAGGTGAAGGCGATTCCGGCGGCGGCATTGCAATGTTGTTTGCCTGGGTCTGCCTGAAGAAATCGATGCGCCAAAAGCAGGACGCCGGCACTAGGCCGGCGTCTGTCTACCAAAGATGATCACGCTACCGCGACATTGCTCTCTATCCGCTTCTCCCCAAACAGGAACACATGCGCATATCCATCATGCATAGGATGCCGCGCATGCCTTACCCCCGGAATCGCCGGCACGACAGGCGCGAATAACCCCGCATGCCCGATATCCACCGGATACGGCGCCCGTTCCGGCGTGTCGTTGTAGCCCAGGATCAGCAGCCCGCCCGGTTTCAGCACCCGATGGCATTGCGCCATCATCTGCTCGAACCCGGCCTGTTCGTTCAAACCCCAGCCGATCACGCCATTGGCGACGACCACGTCGAACGACTCGTCGCCATAAAAGCCGCTCATGTCGGTTGCGCTGCCGATGGTGTGCCTGCCCGGCGGTCCATAGATCGCCTGCGCCGGATCCAGGTCCAGGGAGTGGAAATCCATCTTCAGCATGCGCGGGTAATGCCAGGTGTAGTAGTGCATGCCGATGAACAGGCATGCCTTGCGGCCCGGGGATGCCGTGGCCAGTTGGTTCAGATGATCGAAGATCTCCCGTTCCAGGAAACTGCGGTTGGGTGCCTCCAGCTTGAAAGTGATGCCGCAGCGCGCGGCGAAGGTGGGAGACCAGTGGAAAAGCCCCAGCTTGGCCTTGTGTATGAGTTTGCCTAAGGAAATGTGATCGCCCCTGATCGGCCGGATCTTTTGCGTCCGGTACCGACGAGTTCCTGCTGACGCACCTGTGCGTTGCACGGCCGCAATGTGCAAGACGACGGCGGGGATGGGGGGCGGCTTTTTTTACCGCCGGGCCGCCCCAAGGTAAAAACACCCCCTTGGGGGGCAGCAAACCCGCTTTAGCGGGTGCAGCGTGGGGGCAACAATTTCCGCGAGCTGCCGCTCCTCCCATCCCTGCCGTCGTGACGTTTACCGCTTTAGTGGTTCAGACCTCCCATGCGCCTTGCCGATACGCGGAATCCCAGAACATCCATTCCAGCCGCGCGGCGTGTGTGTATGCCTCGTGCATAGCCTTGACCGTTACGGCGGACGCGAGTTCCGCGGCGCGGTCCACGGACGCGATGACTTCGCGGACCAGGGTGTGGAATTCCTCGCCGGCGTAGGTGTCGATCCAGGCGCTGTAGGGGTTGGGTTTGACGGCGCGGGCGTGGATGTCGCGGCCGATCTCGGCGTAGATCCAGAAGCAGGGCAGCAGCGCGGCCAGGGCCACGGGGTAGGGCGCGCTCCAGGCGGTGGCGATGAGGTAGCTGGTGTAGTGGTGGCTGGCGGGCGTGAGCGGGGTGGCGTTGAAGGTGTCGGCGCTGATGCCGAACTGCTTCATGAAGCCGTCGTGCAGGCTGCGCTCGACCACGACGGCGTTCTTGGCGGCGTCGGCGAACTGGACCACGCCGTCGGCGTTGTCGGCCTTGGCGGCGGCCACGGCCAGCGCGCGGCCGAAGGCGACCAGGTAGTGGGCGTCCTGGATCATGTAGTGGCGGAACGCGTGCTCGTCGAGCTGGCCGCTGGCCAGCTCCTGGTTGAACGGCATGGTGCGCGTTTTCTCGTACAGCGCGGCGTTGCGCGCCCAGGCGTCGGAGCTGAAAGACATGGGATTCCTCTGCGTAGTCGGACGGCGCGCGAAGTCGCGCCGTGGCTGCCGGCCAAGGATAGCAACACCCAGCGGCCGGGTAACTTTTCATGTCATTTGCTTCCGGTGGGGCCGGGGGCCGCGCCGCGCCTGTTACGGGCTGGCGCCGCGCGCCGCATTCGGCGATTGCCCCAGGCGGCGGGCTGCGCGAGAATCCGGCGCATTCCGTGCCGGTCGCGGTTCAGCGGCCGGCCTCTCTCAACAGGGCGAACTCCAGCGTGTCTTCAGTCAGCGGTGAACGGGTAATCAGGCGGATGGCGATCACGGCGCGGCGGCGCGCGGGTCGGGTGGCGGCGGCCGTGTGCCTGGCGCTGCCGGCCTTGTCGGCGCAGGCCGGCTATGTGGTGGTGGATACGGGCCACACGCCCGCGCGGCCTGGGGCCACGGGCGCCAGCGGCCGGGTGGAGTATCAGTACAACCTCGTGCTGAGCGGCGCCGTGGCGGCGCGGCTGACGGCGCTGGGCGAACGGGTCAGGCGCGTGGCGGCCGACGGCGCCGAGGTGGCGCTGGGCCAGCGCTCGCGGCTGGCGCCGGATGCGGATTTCTTCATCTCCATCCATCACGATTCGATGCAGCAGAAGTACATCGACGCGGGCCGTCAGCGCGAATTCGCGGGCTTCTCGATCTTTGTCTCGCAGCGCAATCCCCGCTACGAGGAAAGCCTGCGTTGCGCCAAGGCGATCGGCGAGGCGCTGGTGGCGGCGGGCGAGAAGCCGTCGCTGTATCACTCCGAGCCCATCGCCGGCGAGAACCGCCCGCTGCTGGACCGCCGCCTGGGCGTGCATCGCTTCGACGGGCTGGCGGTGCTCAAGACGGCGACCATGCCGGCGGTGCTGGTGGAGGCCGGCGTGATCGTGAACCCCGACGACGAGGCACGGGTGGCGCGGCCCGACACCATCGAACGCATGGCGCGCGCGATCGCCGATGGCGTGCACGCCTGCCTGGGTGGCTAGCGCGGATCGCGCGCGTCCGGCCCGGCGGCTGGCGCTGTCGCGCCGGATGGATAAAATCCCGCTTCAAGCGCCGCGCCTTGCGAGCCGGCCAATGGACAAGCGCGAAACGCGGCGTGGCCCGTACGGTCTGCGTGACATAGGTTCCCAGGGAGAGGATTGATGAGGCTGAAAAGAAAACTGACGGTCTGGAGCACGACATTGGCGCTGTCCTGCGCGGCCCTGTCGGCCGGCGTGGCGCAGGCCCAGGCGCAGCAGGCGCAAGCGCCGGCGTCCGCCAAGCAGGAAGAGCCCGAGCGCTACGGTCCGTTCTTCTTCCTGCGCAGCGAGCCGGACCTGCTGATCTACGTGGGCGCGGTGGGCGCCAACGATATGTTGAATTTCAAGAAGGCGCTGCGCGAGCATCCGACCATCTCGACCATCGTGTTGCAGAACAATGGCGGCGGCCTGGTCCACATCGGGCTGGTGGTGGCGGAAGAGATCTACGAGCGCGGCCTGAACACCTATATTCCCAAGGACAGCTACTGCGCGTCGGCGTGTTCCTTCGTGTTTTTCGCCGGCCGTCAGCGCCTGGCGGTGGGCCGGCTGGGCGTGCATCAGATCTCGGCGCCGGAGCTGACGGGCGAGCAGGCGCAGTTCGGCGTGTCGGACATCGTGGCGACCCTGCCGAAGTACGGCGTGTCGGCGGATGTGCTGGGCATCATGTTCAGCACGCCGTCCAAGGACATGTACTTCTTCACGCCGCAGGAAATCGCCAAGTACGGCATCAACCGCGTGGGTCCGACCCAGGCGTCCGCCAATGGCGCGCAGCAGGGCGGGGGCCAGCGCGCCGCGCCCGCCCCGTCGCCCTCGCCGCAGCAGCAGACATCCGCGCCCGCCCCGACGCCGCAGCAGCAGACGTCCGCGCCGGCCGGCGAGGCGAAATTGCCCCCGCGCCAGCCGGCCGCCGCCGGCCAGGCGCCGGTCGCCAATCCGTACCTGACCAAGCAGCCCGCGCCGGCGGCGCCGTCCGACGAGCAGAAGGCCATCAACGCCGCCGCGCTGATGATCCAGGCGGGCAGCGGCACCAACGAAGAGGCCATGAAGTTCACGCGCGAGTTCTACGCGGACACGGTGGACTTCTTCAAGAAGAAGCGGCCGAAGTCCGAGGTGCTGGTGGACAAGCAGGCGTATTTCACGCGCTGGCCGGTGCGGCGCTTCGTGGTGGACCAGAGCACGCTGCGGGCCAAGTGCGAGAACCAGCTGTGCATGGTCAAGGGCATCTACGACTACAAGGTGTCCAGCCCGGAACGCGGCAAGAACGCCAGCGGCACGTCGAATTTCACGTACATCCTGGACCTGCGCGATCACTATCGCATCGTCCTGGAAGACAGCGAGGTCATCAGCCGCTGAGCGGCCGCCCTTGCACTTTGGAGAAGCACCATGCATGTCAGTCTGCGCGCGACCCGGTTCCTGATCCTGGCGGGCCTGACCGCCGCGGCGGCGCCGGCCCTGGCGATCGATTGCGGCAAGGCGTCCAGCCCCGTCGAGAAACTGATCTGCTCCAGCCCCGAGGCGAAAGCCGAGGACGCCGGGCTGAACCGCGCCTATGCCGCGCTGATGAAGCAGGCGCCGGACGACGAGATCCGCGCGATGCTGAAGGATAGCCAGCGCCGCTGGCTCGCCGCGCGCGACGGCAAGCTGCAAGACTTGATCGCCAATATCGACGCCGTGCCGGAAGGCAAGACGGCGGGTTCCGTCGCGGCCGATCTGATCAGCGCCCGCATCGACGCGCTGACGGAGCGCGACAAGGGCAGCAAGCAGCCCAGGCTGATCAGCACGGCGCTGGCCCAGCGGGAATTCCGCCAGCAGTTCACCGGCGGTCCCTACGACGGTTACGACGTGGTCTGCGAGCTGCTGCCGCCGAACGACATCTACGCCTGCTTCGCGATCAGCCACTACCAGAACAAGGACCGAGTCTGCACCGCCGAGCAATACTGGGCCACGGGCTCGGTCTACGCGCAGCGCTATGTGGCGAAGGTGGTGGACCAGAAGCTGGTGCCGGTGGCGTCCTGCTCGTACAACGGCAACGACGACAACTGCCCGGGCGGCATCTCGGACGAGGCGCGCTGGAACACCGGTCCCAAGGTGCGCACGCCGATGGGCTATCCGACCAAGCCGCTGCCCCGGCTCGATGGCGAGGTCTATGACAGCGACGACTACGACTGGCTCAAGGCTTGCCTGACGGACGATACGTTCCCGCTGGCCAATCCGACGACGGCGGGGCGCTAGGCGGATAGCTCGAACTCGGTAGCCGGATGCGAACCGCGGCGCGGTGGCATCCGGTTTTTTCGTTTCAGATATCGTCGAAGTAGAAGGCCTTGTTGAGGCGGGCCTGCAGCAC
>NZ_JBICCO010000135.1:0-10877 GCF_043119405.1 Achromobacter sp. 413638 | reverse complement strand
TTTTCTTTGGTTCGCGCCTCGCCGCCATCTGCCGCCCTGGCGCCGCTTGCCCAACCCGCTTGCCCAACCCACACCCCCTGCTAGCATGTGCCAGGCCGTCAGGCAGACGACCCGCTCATCCGCAGAGGACCGTGAAGCAATGGCTGAACCGCTTTTCATCGTGGCCGACATCGACCTCAGCGCCCCGGCGCTGCGCCGATGGCTGAAGTCCGCGCCGCAGTCCGTCGCGGCATTCGATGACTGGCCGGAGTCTGTCCGCCTTGGCGCTCCAGGCCTCACCGAGCTGGCCGCGCCCATGGAACCCTGCGTCGCCGATGCGCTGGTCAGCTACTGCGTGGACAGTTTCGGACGGGAAGATGGGCACCTGCACTGCCGGCACGACGAGCAGGCGCATGCGCTCCGGTTCGCGGCGTGCTTCCAGTATGGCGATGAGGCCGGCGCCCTGGCGTCCGCGCTTTTTCTCTGCGCCCTGCTGCGCGGGCTGGCGCAGGCCTACACGGCAAGGCAGCCCTCATTCATCCGCCTGTTCAACGCCGACGACGATCTGGTCTGCATCGGGATCGGCAAGCAGTCCTCGCGCGTCCTGCCCGCTCCGGCGCATGCGCGGGTCTCGCCCCCATGGTTCGACGATTGGATCAGCCAGGACAACCTGGGCGATCCGGGCAGGCTCATGGTCGCGCTGTTCCCGCCCCTGGCCCGCGCCCTGAAGAAGCAGTTGGCGCTGGGCGCGCTGCAAGCCAGCCCGGATGCGCCCCACCACTACGACAGCCACTTCTGGACCGACGGCGAGCATGTGTATCGATGGCCCGGCGACCAGCCTGTGCCAGGCGCCGCCCCCCGGACTTTCCGGCGGGTCACGCCCGCCAACGCCATGGACTCGGCGTTCTACACGGATGGACGACAGGTCTGGTACCACCGCCCCATGGTGGGGGTCGTGCCCGTACAGGCGCTTGAATCCGGAACCGCCATGCAAGGCTGGCGGCCGTTCGGTTCGGACGGCGAACCGCTGCTGCGTTGCGGCGACACCGTCTGGACCGTCGCGTGCATGGACTATCCCGATGGCGGGAACGCGCCGGACGAGGCGAACTACCCGCTGGGCGGAAACACCCCGGCCAATGTCGCGCGCGTCCTGGAGGGCATTGCCTCGCAGGACGGCATCCCCACGTGGGAAAAGGCCTACGACTACGAATACCTGCGCCCCACCCGGGTGCTCGGAAAGTCGTTCGCCCACGTGCAAGACAGCCTGTTCGAGGATGGCGAATCCGTCTACGTCCAGGCGGCCCAGGGCCTGCTGCGCCTGGAGGGCGCGCTTCCCGGCATGACGACGGACCTGGGCGCGCTGAGCCTCAACAACGGGCGGGTCTTTCATCGCGGGCAGGCAATCCGGCGCCAGCCCGATGCCGCCACATTGCGCCATATCGGCCACGATCTGTACGCGGACGACAGGCGCGTCTACCTGCTGCGCCACGAGATGGACGGCATCCATTCCCATCCGGATCTGCGGATTCTGCAGGACGCGGATCCGGCGCGCTTCCGGATCAGGCACGTCCTGCCGCACGCCATTCTCAGCGACGACGAACAGCAAATCTGGCTCAACGGCGAACCGCTACACGGCGTGACGCCCCGCGCCATCAAGCTCATGGGTGTGTTCTTCTGGACGGATGGCGTCCACGTCTATCACTGCGAGAAACGGATTGCGCAAGCCGATCCGGCCAGATTCGACGTGCTGGCCGACTCCGACTACGCGCGCCAGGACGACGCCGTCTACTTCCGCGACCAACGGATTCCCGGCGCGGACGCGGCCAGCTTCGTCGCCGACGACATGAGCACGGCGCACGACCGGCGCCGGCGCTATCTGTTCGAAGAGCCGGTCATGAGTCAGGACGACGCCGCCGACTCCTGACCGCGCGCGGCCGGCCGGGGTGGCCGGCGCCAGGCCGGCGGGTGAATTCAACATAAAATACGGCGGCGCACCCCAAGCGCCCAATTCCGGAGTCCCCACGGCTCCGCGTCGCCGATGCTCAAATTCATCCTCCGCGTCTTCGTCGTCGCCGTCATCAGCTTCGCCGTCGCGTACCAGATCGTGAACCGCGGCCTGGGCTATCTGGTCGAGCCCATGGTCGAAGACCTGGCCGTGCGCACCATGCGCGGCCAGGTGTACGCGCTGCACAAGGACCTGGACCCCGTCGCCCCTGCCGACCGCGCCACCTTTCTGCTGCAGCAGGTCCTGCCCCATTACGGCCTGGAGCTGCGGCTGCTGGCGGACGCCCAGGTCCAGCCCACCGAGAACGAATTCCGCCAGATCGACACCGCCGGTTTCCTGATGCGCGACGACTTCGAGACCGTCGTCATGCCGCTGCCCGGCGAGCCCCGGCAATGGCTGGAAGTGAAGCTGCCGGGCGATGACCCGATGGACAAGGCGCTGACCTGGGGCGCCTGGATCGTGCTGAGCCTGCTGCTGACGGCCACGCTGCTGCTGCTGTGGGCGCTGCCGGTCTGGCGCGACATGGACGCGCTGCGCAACGCCGCGCTGCGCATGGGCCAGGGCGACCTGGGCATACGCGTGCGGCTCTCGCGCATCGCCGGCATTCGCCACATCGGCGAAACCTTCAACCAGATGGCCTCGCGGATCTCGGCGCTGATCGAGAACCAGCGCAGCATGACCAACGCCGTTTCCCACGAACTGCGCACGCCGCTGGCGCGGCTGTCGTTCGAACTCGACCTGCTGGCGCGCGAAGAGGCCGCGCCCAAGCGCGGCCTGATCATCCAGGACATGCACGCGGACATCGAGGAACTGCAGGGCATGGTGGCCGAACTGCTGGTCTACGCCCGCCTGGAACGGCCCGCCGAGGAGTCAGTCAAGCTCGAGACCGTGGACACGCTCGACTGGCTGAAGGAAGCGCTGGCGCTGGTCGCCTTCCAGGCCGAGGCCCGCAACGTGCAATGCCACATCCAGGAAGGCTACCTGGACCACATCGACCTGCATCCGCGCTACATGAGCCGCGCGCTGCTGAACCTGGTGCAGAACGCCGTGCGCTATGCCGACGGGCACGTGCACGTCTCGGTCACGGGCTGCCCCGAGGGCGGCTTCCAGCTCATCGTCGACGACGACGGGCCCGGCATTCCGGCCGCCGAACGGGAGAA
The DNA here is from genome assembly GCF_043119405.1 of Achromobacter sp. 413638. Classification (NCBI taxonomy): domain Bacteria; kingdom Pseudomonadati; phylum Pseudomonadota; class Betaproteobacteria; order Burkholderiales; family Alcaligenaceae; genus Achromobacter; species Achromobacter sp. 413638. Next base: position 7,733 of record NZ_JBICCO010000135.1, on the reverse strand, counting down.
CATCTTCGAGCCCTTCATCCGCCTGGACGACAGCCGCGACCGGGGCACGGGCGGCGCCGGCCTGGGGCTGGCGATCGTCAAGCGGGTGGCGGCCAGCCACAATGGCAGCATCGAAGCCTGCGCCAGCCCGCTGGGCGGCGCGCGCTTCGTGTTGCGCTGGCCGGCCGGGACGAAGGCACACTAGCGCCGGCGCTTGCCGCTCAGGACGCAGACAGTCGCAGAGCCGACGGCTGCGGCAGCGCGGACGCCTCGCCCTCCACCTCCACCACCTGGCCGCCGCCCGGCAGGCGGAAGGCGCTGACGGCGCGCTTCAGGTCGGCGGCCTGGTCCTGCATGGAGCCGGCCGCCGCGGCGGCCTCTTCCACCAGCGCGGCGTTCTGCTGCGTGACCTCGTCCATCTGCGACACCGCGCGGTTGACCTGCTCGATGCCGTCGGCCTGCTCGGCCGAGGCGGCGGCGATCTCGCCCATGATGTCGGTCACGCGCTGCACCGAGGCGACGATGTCCTGCATGGTGGCGCCGGCGCGCTGCGCGCTGTCCGAACCCTGGCCGATCTTGCCGACGGTGTCCTCGATCAGGCCCTTGATCTCCTTGGCCGCCTGCGCGCTGCGCTGCGCCAGCGTGCGGACCTCGGCGGCGACCACCGCGAAGCCCTTGCCCTGCTCGCCCGCGCGCGCCGCTTCCACGGCCGCGTTCAGCGCCAGGATGTTGGTCTGGAAGGCAATGCCGTCGATCACCGACACGATGTCGGCGATCTTCACCGAGCTGGCCGAGATCGCGCTCATGGCGCCCACCACTTCCGACACCGTGGCGCCGCCGCGCGACGCCGTGTCCGAGGCCGCCGCCGCCAGCTGGTTGGCCTGGCGCGCGCTGTCGGCGTTCTGCTTGACGGTGGAGGACAGCTCTTCCATGGACGCCGCCGTCTGTTCCAGCGACGCGGCCTGCTGCTCGGTGCGCGACGACAGGTCGGTATTGCCGGCGGCGATCTGGCCCGAGGCCGAGGCGATGTTGTCCACGCCGGCGCGGATCCGGGCGACGGTGGCGGCCAGGTTGCCGTTCATCGTCTGCAAGGCCCGCATCAGCTGGCCGATCTCGTCACGCGAGCGCACGGCGATGTTGCTGGTCAGGTCATTGGCCGCCACGGTGCGCGCCACGGCCAGCGCGTCCGACAGCGGGTGCGTGATGCTGCGGGTCAGCAGGACCGCCAGCAGCAGGCCGCTGAGCAAGCCGATGGCGCCGATCACGATCATCCACAGGTTGGCGCTGGCGTATTCGCCCTGGATATCCTGGGCGCGGGCGTCGATATCGGCGCGCTGCACGCTGGACAGCTTCGAGATCAGTTCGATGAACTGCCGCGTCGCCGGCAGGAATTCCTGGGCGAACACGCGCTCGGCGGTGGCCACATCGCCGTCCTTCTTGGCCTTGAAGATGGTGTCGCGCGTGCTCAGGTAGGCCTGGCGCGCCTTGGCGATGCCGGCCCACAGCTCCTTTTCCTCGGGGCTTTCGATCAAGGGTTCGATCTGCTGCTGTAGCTGCGAGGAATTGCGCGTGGACGCGGCCGCCTCGTCGGCGAAGAAAGTCGCCAGGCTGGCGTCGGCGCTCTTGGCGATCGCCGTGGTGCGGGTCACGCCGGAATGGATGTTGCGGGCCCAGTCGTTGACCAGCCGCTCCTTGACCAGCGAGCGCTGCGTGACGGTTTCCACCGAGCGGTTGATTTCGGCCAGCCCCAACAGGCCGACCACGCACATGATGATGATCATGGCGAGCAAGACGGAGAATCCGCCGGCCAGGCGGGTTCCCAATTTCAGGTTTTTCATAGCTTCCCCGGTTTTCCCGCCGGCGCCGGGCCGCCGGCCGTCAGGAAAATCCGCCCCAAGATAAAAGTCGGTGTATCGGTAAAAGTGCCTGCGGAGCGTTTGAGTTCGTGGATATCCGCAATAACCCAGGAAATGCTAGCAGCGGCGATCCGGCAGGCATCGCGGGAAATGGAGAAGGTTTTGACCCAAGCTCCGGGCTTTGCGCGGCCGGCGCGGCGGCCGACCAGGAAGTCTCCCGCCATTGCGGGACGCCCGCCTTGACATCCCGCAAGCGGGACGCGGCCGGCTCAGGCGGCCAACGGCGCGCCTTCGCCCGGCATGCGTTGCGGCGGCGGCGTGCTGGCCACGTTGCGCAGGTAGTACTTGATGAACTCGGCCGCCGGCATGGGCTTGCCGTACAGCCAGCCCTGGCCGAAATCGACTTCGCGCGCCTTGAGGTAGTCGGCCTGGTCCTGGCGCTCGATGCCTTCGGCCACGGTCAGCAGATTGAGCGAGCGGGCCATGCCGATGATGTGCTCGGTGACCTTGTGGGTGGCCGAATCGGTGCCGATGGCATCGACGAAGGTCTTGTCGATTTTCAACGAATCGAGCGGCAGGCGCTGCAGGTAGGCCAGGCTGGAATAGCCCGTGCCGAAGTCGTCGATGGCCACGGCGTGGCCCAGCCGGCGCGCCTCGGCGATGACGGGACCGGCGGTGTCCACGTCCATGAAACCGCGTTCGGTGGCCTCGAGCCAGATCTGGCGCGGCTCGATGGACGTGTGCAGCAGCATGCGCTCTAGCACCCGCAGCACTTCGCCGTCCTTCATGTCGCTGGCGCCCAGGTTGACCGAGATATGCACGCCTCGGTCGACGGCGAGCAACTCCTCCATGTCCCGGATCACCAGCCGGAACACCTCGGCCGTGATACGAGGCAGGATGCCGTTTTCCTCGGCGATGGCGATGAACACGTCCGGCCGCATCTGCTTGCCGCCGGGACGTTGCCAGCGCACCAGCGCCTCGGCGCCCACGCAGCGGCCCGAACGCAGGTCGATGATGGGTTGGTAGTGCACCGCCAGCTCGCGCCGGCTGACCGCGGTGGCCAGCTCGCCCGCCAGCGACAGGCGCCGGCGCGACAGCCAGCACACCAGGCCGATCATGACCAGCGCGGTCATGCCGCCCATCGGCAGCCAGAGATTGCGTTCGCGCCGCAGGGAACTCAGGGCCTCGCTGGCGGGTTCGAGCAGGACCACGGTAATGTCGTCACCGCGCGCGACGGCGGTTAGGTAGTCCTCTTCCACGTCGAGCTTGCCGCCGTTGAGCGCCTGCGCCACCAGCATGAGGTCGGGATGGTTGTGGCTGCCCAGCATGCCCGAGCCCGGCAGCACCAGCGCCATCTGCACGCCATCGGTCGGCGTCAGCTGGGTGAACCGGCCGGGCTCGATCAACGCGCTGTAGTCGCCGTAGCGCACCGCCACCATGCGCAGGCCCGGACTCACCACCGGCACGGCGTCCAGCCGCAGCGCGGCGCCGTTCTTCAGGTGCAGATGCGGCGGCTCAAGCCGCGCCTGATCGTCCGGTATGCCCCAGCTGGTGCAGCGCACGTAGCCGTCCGCGACGTAGGCCAGCTCATCGATGGAACGTTCCTGCAGCGACAAGGTCTGCATCATCCGCACGTGCTGCGGCGAACAGGGATCGATCCGCATGGCGTTCAGCCGGTGCAGCACTTCCACCGTCTGGTCCAGCATGCCTTGCGTGTACTTGAGGATGCGCTGCGCCTGGTTGTCCAGGCTCTGCTGCTCCAGCGCCACCGCGCGCGACCACGACATTTGCAGCGCGAAGCCGATCGGCAGGAAGGCGCCCGCTGCGGCCAGCAACACGGCAATTCCGATCACATACTTGCGCGGCATCGGGGCGGGTCTCTAGAGTTCGCTTCTGCGGCGAGGTTTTAGGCTTTTACACGCTTTATACGTCAAGCGCGCGTCTTAGCTGCCGTACACGCAATAATGTCTCATCCTCGGAGGCCAGATTCGTGAATCCCAGCAACAGTCCCTGCCGCGTCGCTTCCCCTGCATAGCGCGCCGACAGAGGCTGGGCGTTCAGGCCCGCCGCCTGGGCGCGTCGCGCCTGCGCGGCGTCGTCGCCATATTCCGGCAGCCGGACGATGAGGTGCATACCGCCCTGCGCCAGCCCGATCTCGGCGCCGTCGCCGAACACCTGCCGCAGCGCCGCCGCCAGCAGACGCCGGCGGCGGCCGTACAGCTGGCGCATCTTCTTGAGATGACGGGAAAAATGCCCCTCGGCCATGAAATCGGCGACGATGGCCTGGACCAGCTTGGGGCAACCATTGGACCCGGTCGCGGCCGCCTGCCCGCAGGCCTGGACCAGCGGCGCGGGCGCCACCAGGTAGGCCAGCGCCAACCCCGGGTAAAGCACCTTCGAGAAGCTGCCCGTGTAGATGACACGGTCATGCGCATCCAGGCTCTTGAGTGCGGGCAGCGGCGGGCCGGCGTAGTGGTATTCCCCATCGTAGTCGTCCTCGACCACCCAGGCGCCGGCCTGCGTCGCCCAGCCCAGCAGCTCGGCCCGCCGGGCCAGGCTCATCGAGACGCCCAACGGCGCTTGATGCGACGGCGTGACGAGCGCCATGCGCGCCCCTGGCGCCCGCTGGCGTCCGGCCTCCACAATCAGACCTTCGCCATCGACCGGCACCGGCACGAGACGGCAGCTGTGACGCTCCAGAACCTCGCAGGGCGGCGCGAAACCCGGTTCTTCCACCCAGACCGGATCGCCGGGCGCCAGCAGCGCGCGCGCCAGCAATGCCAGACTGGCCCGATGGCCCGCCGTGACGAAGACCTGCCCCGGTTCGCAGGCCGCGCCGCGCGAAACCGACAGATAGGCCGCGATCGCCTGCCGCAAGGGCCAGTAGCCGGCCGGATCGCCATAAGCCATATCGGCCGGACTCAGGGCGCGCAACCTCCTGGCCGCCAGCCGCAGCCACTGCTTGCGAGGAAAGGCATCCAGCGCCGGCATGCCTAGCTGGAACGGCGGCGGCGCGGCGTCAAAGCCATGCATGGCCGCCACGCCGGGCGCTGGCGCCATGGCGGCCTGTGCCGGCCGGCGGGGCATCCGCGCCGCGGCCGGCAGGCGCGGCGACACCACGGTGCCGGCCTGGCCCCTGGCCAGGAAGTAGCCCTCGCCCATGAGCTGGCTGTAGGCCAGGTCCACCGTGCCGCGCGCCACGCCCAGCTCGCTGGCCAGACTGCGCGCCGACGCCACCCGGTCGCCCGGCGCCAGCAGGCCCTGCTCGATGGCATCGCGAAAGCGCCGGTATATCTGGCGGTACAAGGGCTCGCCCTGGCGACGTTCCAGGTCCGGCAGCGGGGTACGGGGAGGGCTTTTCATGGACCAGTATTCTTGTACAGATATGGCTCTTTCAACTGAGCCATGGTAGCCCTATTCTGGCGACATGAACAACGGATCCCATGGGGCCATCGCAATGCAAGACCGAATTTTCCTGGCGGGCGCCACGGGCGCCATTGGCACGGCGCTGATCCCACTGCTGCGCGCGGCCGGCTACGAGGTGCACGGCGCCACCCGCAACGCCGATCGCTGCGCGGCCCTCGAAGCCGCCGGCGCGACGCCCGTCGTAGTGGATGTGTTCGACTCGTCCGCCTTGCGGACCACGCTCGCCCGCATCCGGCCGCGCCAAGTCATGCACCAGCTGACCGACCTGGCGCTGCTGGGCGACCCCGCCCGCGCCGGCGAGGCCGCGCGGCGCAATGCGCGCATCCGCGACGAAGGCACGCGCAACCTGGTCGCTGCGGCGCTGGCCGCCGGCAGCGAAACGCTGGTGGCCCAGAGCATCGATTGGATCTATGCGCCGCAGGCGGTCCGCCCCTGCGACGAGGAGCAAGCGCTGGACCTGGACGCTCAGGGCGACCGGCGCGTCAGCGTGATGGGTGTGGTTGCACTGGAACGACAGGTGCTGGGCGCGCCCGGCATCACGGGCACGGTGCTGCGTTACGGCCGGCTATATGGTCCCGGCACCGGCGCGACCGCCCGGCCCGCGACGAACGCGCTGCATGTGGAAGGCGCCGCCTGGGCGGCGCTGCTGGCGCTGCGCCATGGCGGCGGCGTGTTCAATATCGCCGAGGACGAATCGGAAGTGAGCACGGCGCGCGCCCGCGCGACGCTGGGCTGGCGTCCCGGCATGAGCGGGCTGCCGGCCATCGCGGCCTAAGGCCGCGCGCCGCCAGTTCAGCTAGCGGCGTCCAGCCCGTAGCGGGCGGCCACCACGCCACCGGTCAGCACCAGCCTGCGCGGCGCGCGCTGCGCCACGGCCTCGGCCGCGCAGCTCGCGTCCACCAGCGCCAGGTCGGCGCGCGCGCCCGGCGTCAGGCCGTAATCGGCGAAGCCGCAGGCGCGCGCGGAGGATGTCGTCACGCACTCCAGGGCCCAGCCGATTTCCTCGTCGCGGCGCAGGTCGTTGCGCATCCCGATCAGCATGGCGCGCGCCAGCATATCGGGTTCGCCATAAGGCGACCAGGTGTCGCGTATGCCGTCGTTGCCGCCGAAGATCGTCACGCCCGCCTCGCGGCAGGCGCGCACCGACGGCACCGGCCGCGACGGCGGCGCGGTGGTGAGCAGCGCCACGTCCAGCGCGGCCAGGCGCGCCAGCAATCCGTCCAGCCGGCGCGCGTCCAGGGCGCCCAGGCAGAACGCGTGGCTGACCACGAGCCGGCCTGCCATGCCCAGCGCCTGGCAGCGATCCAGCATCAGGTCGAGCGTGAAGGCCCCCAGCTCGCCGGGCTCATGCAAATGTATGTCCAGCGGCTTGCCGTGACGCTCGGCCAGATCGAAAAGCTGATTCAGGGAACGCGCCGGATCGCGGTCGATGGCACAGGGATCCAGTCCGCCGAGCACATCGGCGCCAGCCGCCAGCGCGCGGTCCAGCAGTTCCGCCGTGCCCGGCCGGATGAGCAGCCCGGACTGCGGAAACGCCACGATCTGGATGTCGACCCGGCCCGCGAGCGCCTCGCGCGTGGCCAGTACGCCGTCAAGGTGCCGCAGGCCCGCTTCGGTGTCCACGTCCACATGGGTGCGGATGCGCGTCGTGCCCAGCCGCAGGAAGGCCAGCGCCAAGGCCTGCGAATGCACATGGGCGTCGTGGCCGCTGGCGGCCCGCCAATCGCGCTCATTGTCGATGCGGTCCGTCAGCGCCGAACCCACGTCATTGACGTACCAGGACGATCCCCAGGTGGTCTTGTCCAGGTGGGCATGGCCTTCTACCAGGCCAGGCAGCAGCAAGGCGCCGCCGCCCTCTTCCACCGGCAACGCGCGCCATTCGGGCGCCAAGCCGACGTTCTCGCCCAGAGCCGCGATACGGCCCCGCCGGATCGCGACGTCCACGCGCCTTCCATCCGGCGACCGGACATTCTTCAGCAGCAAATCGGTCATGGGGAATATCCCGCCGGCGGCATGCGCCGCCGGCCAGCCGGATCAGGCCTGAGGCGGTTCGATCCAGAAGAAGCGCTCACCCTGGCGGACCATGTCGGCCACGCCTTCGGGCGTCAGGCGGTAATCGGTGCCCATGAGCGTGGCGCCGCCGTCGTCGTGGATGTGGATCACGGCCAGCGGATCATTGGCCATGGTGTACCAGTAGTAACCGGGCTTGAGATTGTGCAGGTTTGTGTTCATGGGTCCAGTATACAAACAAGCCCGCGAATACCCCATGCCCCAACATCAAAGATAAAAAATGTCGCAACGCGCCTGACACCGGACGCGTCAGGCGGCATACTCTTTGCGTGCCCCGGCCGAGACGCGCCCGACGCGCGATACGGAACGCCCGGCGGCGGCGCCATTCGCACACCAGCGTTGATTGCGAGGGGAAAAACAAACGTATGAAACGGCAGGTACTCCAATTCAGCGAGCCTCTCA
>NZ_JBICCO010000134.1:0-12541 GCF_043119405.1 Achromobacter sp. 413638 | reverse complement strand
CCGCCCCCCCCCCCCCCCCCCCCGCTTCAGGTGAGAGACGGACTCAGGCGGCCGTCAGCGCGACCACGGCTTCGATCTCGACGGCCACGCCTTGCGGCAGCGCGGCCACGCCGACGGCGCTGCGCGAGTGGCGGCCGGCGTCTCCGAACACCGCCACCATCAGGTCCGAGGCGCCGTTGGCGACGATGCTCTGGCGGCTGAAATCCGGCGCGCTGGCGACGAACACGCCCAGCTTCACCACGCGCGCCACGCGGTCCAGGCGGTCGCCGGTGGCAGCGGCGATCTGCGACAGCACGCCCAGCGCCGACAGCCGGGCGGCCTCGACGCCGTCAGCCTCGGACACCGCGCCGCCGAGCTGGCCCAGATAGGCGGCCTGGCCGTTCTTGCGCGAGATCTGGCCCGAGATATAGAGCAGATTGCCTTCCTGCACGTAGGACACGTAGTTGGCGGCGGGGGCGGAGGCGGTTTCGAGCGTCAGGCCGAGTTCGGCGACGCGGGCGGAAATGGTGCGGGACATGGATTACCTGCCTGAAAAGGGAATGAAGGGAAAAGGAGCGGTCCAGCTTCAGGCCATGCTATCGGCCCGGGGTCGCCTTGACCAATCAATTTTCCCCGGGCACACATGAATAAAAGTAATGCGTTGCCGGCGCCAGGAGGCATGTCCGACACCATTCCCGGGACGCAAGGCGACCGCCACGGCGGCAAGCGTTGCGGGGCTGCGCGGATCAGGCCGGCGCGCCGGCTTGCGCGGCCGCCTCGACCAGCCAGTCGTGCAGCGTCTGCACGTCGGGATCCGCCGCGCCCCGGCGCGTGACCAGCCACCAGCCGATGCGCGGATCGTCCAGCGCCAGGCCGGGCAAGGCCTCGACCAGCGCGCCTCTGGCCAGCTGCGCGGCGATCATGCGGTGCCGGCCCATCGCGACGCCCTGGCCCGCCAGCGCCGCCTCGATCACGATGTTGTAGTCGTGCAGCGGCACGTTCTGCGCGCCGCCCAGGTCCACGCCCGCGAGCCGCGCCCAGGCGGGCCATTCGAAGGGATTGTGGGAATGCGAGGTCAGCAGCGGATGGCGCAGCAGGTCTTGCGGCGCGCGCGGGCGTTTCCGGCCGGCGATCAGCGACGGCGCGCAGACCACGGACAGGCGCTCGCGCATCAACAGGCGCGCGCGCACGCCGGGCCAGGTCCCCCGGCCGTAGCGGATGGCGGCGTCGACCTCGCCGCCGGCGACGTCCGCCAGGCCGATGTCGGGTTGCAGCTGCAGTTCGATATCGGGATGCGCGGCGCTGAACGCCGGCAACCGTGGCGCCAGCCAGCGCGTGGCGAAGGAGGACAGCAGGCCGATCCTGAGCCGGCGGCGCGGGCGCTGCGGCGCGCGGATTTCCTCGGTGCCCTGGCGCAGCAGCTCGAACGCGGCATGCACGCGCTCGTAGTAGGCCTGCCCCGCGGGCGTCAGCGCCACGGCGCGCGTGCGGCGTTCGAACAGCGCGGCGCCGAGTTCGGCTTCCAGCTTCTGGATGTGATGGCTGATCGCGCTTTGCGTGACGTACAGCTCCTCCCCAGCCAGGCTGAAGCTCAGGCGCCGGGCCGCGGCCTCGAAGGCGCGCAGGGAAACCAGGGCGGGCAGGGATCGCGGGGAACGCATGGCGGCATGACGGATGACTGGGGCCGGAACGGGGCCGGCGGATGCGCGTCATGCTACGCCCGACCGGCGCAAATGCAAAAAGCCCGCAACCTGGGTTGCGGGCTCTTCAGGGGTATTGCGGGTACTGCGAAATCTTGGCTCCCCGAGCTGGGCTCGAACCAGCGACCTGCGGATTAACAGTCCGTCGCTCTACCGACTGAGCTATCGGGGAACAGGTAGAGGGGGCGAATTATGCACAAATTTTTCGAGGAATGCAAAACGGCGGATGCGGGCCGTTGGAAACACGCCATGTCCGACGGATGCCGGTACTTCAGGCCGGTGCGGCCTATGTCTTCGACAGCAACAGCCTGATGCCTGCATAGGCGAAGGCCACGGACAGGATCCCTTCTATCCAGCGCTTCGACTTCTGGTAGGTCCGGACCATCAGCGGCGTGGAAAACACCAATGCGTAGCCGCCAAAGACAAGAATGCCGAGCATCGCGCAACCCGCGATGATGGCCTGGAACGAGTACGCGGGCGAGTCGGCTCGCAGCCCCAGGGACATGATGGCGATCCAGGCCAGCACGGCCTTCGGATTGGTGAGGTGCAGCAGGACGCCCCGGCGATAGAGTTGCCACTTGTTGGACGCCGCGCCGCCCGCTGCGGACGATGGACGCCCTGCCGTGAGCGCCGACCTGGCCGCCTTCCAGGCCAGATAGAGCAGGTACAGGCCGCCGGCGATCTTGATGATGAACAGCGCATCGGCATAGCTTGCCAGGAGCGCGGAGATGCCCGTGGCCGCGAGGACCGCCCAGAACATGCTGCCGGTCGTGACGCCCAGCGCCAGGGCCAGGGCCGACGAGCGGCCCTGGCTCATCGCCACGCCCATGATGGCCATGTTGCTGGGACCGGGACTCGCGGTGGCGATCAGATAGGTCGCGTAGACGGGCAGCAGCTGTTGCAGGTGTTCGATGACCATGGCCTTGGGCCTCGCGATGGCGGGACTGGCCGTCCCGGCGTGCTAGACGATGTCGCCCCGATGGACGAGGTGAATCTTGTTGCCGTCGGGATCTCGCAGGTAGGCGCCATAGTAGCCGTCGCCGTAGTGGGGCCGGGGACCCGGGGCGCCTTCATCGGCGCCGCCGGCGGCAAGCCCGGCGGCATGCGCCTGCCTCACCGCTTCTGCATCGGGGGCGAGGAACGCCACCATGCTGCCATTGCCCACGGTGGCCGGCTTGCGGTCAAACGGCGAGTAGGCGTAGAACCGTGGCAGCGTCGATCCGGGGAGGATCCAGCAGCGCGATTCGGGGCCGCCATCGGGCGTGACCGGCCGCTGGCGCAGGCCTAGCGGCTGCAGGATCGCGTCGTAGAACGCAGATGCGCGAGTCAGGTCGCTGACGCCGACCGTGATGTGGCTGAACATGAATCTGCGTCTCCAGGTTGCGGGCAGAATCTGGTGGCTCGTCCTGCGATAAGCGTGCAGGCATGGCGTCGCACAAGTATAGCGACGCCGGGCGGGCTGGGATGCGTGCGCGGCTTCATGCGCGCGGATGGGTTGCCGGGGAATATCCCAGGCCATTGATCCTGATGGTGCCGGTGAAAGGAATCGAACCCTCGACCTTCTCATTACAAGTGAGCTGCTCTACCAACTGAGCTACACCGGCAAGGCGCGCCATGGGGGCACGCGCGGGGACTGCATTGTAATGAAAAACGCAGCCCCCGGCATGGAACGGCGCGCGCGGACAGACCGCGCGCGCCGGGTGTCGCGGGCCGGGCCACAGGGACCCGGCCGGACTTACTTGACGATGGTCAGGCGCGGGCGCTTGGGCTCGTCGCCGCCGGTGTCGTCGCCGGACGGCGATGCGGCATCGGCGGTGCCCTCTTCGGCCGGCTCGGCCGTGCCTTGCGCGCCAGCGGCCGGCGGCTCGTAGGGCTGCACTTCGAAGCCCATGCCGGCGCCGGTCTCGCGCGCATAGATGGCGCTGACGGCGCCCACGGGAACGTAGACGTTCTCGGTCACGCCGCTGAAGCGGGCCTGGAATTCGATGAATTCGTTGCCCAGCACCAGGCGATTGGTGGCCAGCGTGCCCACGTTCAGCGTGATCTGGCCGTCGCGCACATGGGCCATCGGCACCATGGTGTGTTCGTCGACCTGCACGGTGATGTAGGGCGTATAGCCATTATCGGTGCACCACTCGTGCAGCGCGCGGATCAGGTACGGTTTGGTCGAAGTTTCACCCATCTGACTGCCTTAGCGACGCATGACCTTTTCCGAAGGCGTCAGCGCTTCGATGTAGGCCGGACGCGAGAAGATGCGCTCGGCGTACTTCTGCAGCGGCGCCGCATTCTTCGGCAGTTCGATGCCGTAGTGGTCCAGGCGCCACAGCAGCGGAGCCACGGCCACGTCCAGCATGGAGAATTCCTCGCCCAGCATGTACTTGTTCTTCAGCAGCATGGGAGCCAGCTGGGCCAGGCGGTCGCGGATGTTCTGGCGCGCGTTGGCCAGCTTCTTCTCGTCGGGCTTGGCGCTGCGGTCTTCCAGCGTCGAGACGTGGACGAACAGTTCCTTCTCGAAGTTGTAGAGGAACAGGCGGGTGCGGGCGCGCATGACCGGATCGGCCGGCATCAGCTGCGGGTGCGGGAAGCGCTCGTCGATGTACTCGTTGATGATGTTCGACTCGTACAGGACCAGGTCGCGCTCGACCAGAATGGGCACTTGACCGTACGGGTTCATCACCGAGATGTCTTCGGGCTTGTTGTACAGGTCGATGTCGCGGATCTCGAAATCCATGCCTTTCTCGAACAACACGAAGCGGCAGCGTTGCGAAAACGGACACGTGGTTCCGGAATAGAGCACCATCATGGCGATAAGTCCTTGTATAAAAAGCGAAAGGCCAGCGCCTTAATCTAGCAGGCGCTGGCCCCGATTGCCAGGCGGGACAGGCGGTACGGCCCTGTCCGCTGGTCCCGTCCCTATTTTCATGGGGACGGAAACACCTGGCGGGGCGTTGCGGTTAACGTACGTGCTTCCAGTAGGAGGCGTTCAGGCGCCACATTACCAGGAAGAACAACAGCAGGAACAACATGACGCCGACGCCGAGCTGCACGCGGAAGGTCTGGACGGGTTCGGACATCCAGGCCATGAACGCGGTCAGGTCGGCCACGTCGTTGTCGTAAGTTGCGACTTGGGCCGGGTTGGCGGCCTTGAATTTAGCTTCAAACGTGGCGTGGCCGTGGTAATTCGCCACCGGCTCGGCCTTCACGTTTGCAAAACCTTGAGCATCGTACACCGTCGTGACCTTTTCCCAGGTCTTGGGCTCGCCTTCCTTGCCCTCGACTTCGTGCATGGCCACCGTGGTCAGCTCGCGCGGACCCTGGCGTTCCCATAGCGCGTGGGGCATGCCCACGGCCGGGAAGACCAGGTTGTTCCAGCCCGTGGCGCGCGAGGTGTCGCGGTAGAACGTGCGCAGATAGGTGTAGATGTAGTCCGAGCCCGAGGGACCGGCGTTCACCGACTTGGCCCGCGCGATCACGGACAGGTCCGGCGGCGTGGTGCCAAACCACTTCTTGGCGTCCTTGGCCGTCATGGCGACGTGCATCATGTCGCCGACCTTCTCGCCGGTGAACAGCAGGCTTTCCTTGATCTGCTGGTCGGTCAGGCCGATGTCCCGCAGCTTGTTGTAGCGCATCGAGGACGCGCTATGGCAGTTCAGACAGTAGTTGACGAACAGCTTGGCCCCATTTTGCAGCGAGGCGACGTCATTGACGCGGTACGGGGCTTTTTCCAGGGGGAAGCCGCCCTCCGCGGCGAAAGTGGCGGTGCACGTGAGCATCATCAATGCCACGGCGCCAATCAGCTTCTTGATCATGGTCGGTCCGTTATCTCGTGGGCTCAGTGGGGCTGGAACGTGACGCGCTCGGGCACGGGCTTGAACGTGCCCAGGCGGCTCCAGACCGGCATCAGGAAGAAGAATGCCAGGTACAGCAGCGTGCCGATCTGCGACGTCAGGTTCAGCGGCGGGCTGGGCGGCTGCGTGCCGATGTAGCCCAGGACGAGGAAGTTGACCATGAAGATGCCGTAGATCCACTTGTGCCAGGTCGGGCGGTAGCGGATCGACTTGACCGGCGAATGGTCCAGCCACGGGAGGAAGAACAGGATGACCACGGTGCCGCCCATGGCGACCACGCCCCAGAACTTGGCGTCGATCGCGCGCAGCAGCACGGCCACGACGATCAGGATGCCGGGGACGGCGACGCGCAGGATGCCCTTCAGGTTGCTCTTGACCAGCAGCGCGATGGCGCCCAGCACGGACGCGCCCGCCAGCACCCAGGTGAACTCGTCGGTGGTGGCGCGCAGCATGGAGTAGAACGGCGTGAAGTACCAGACCGGCGCGATGTGCGGCGGCGTCTTCAGCGAGTCGGCGGGAATGAAGTTGTTGAACTCCAGGAAGTACCCGCCCATTTCCGGCGCGAAGAACACGATGGCCGCGAACACCAGCAGGAAGCCCGCCACGCCCACCAGGTCATGCACGGTGTAGAACGGGTGGAACGGGATGCCGTCCTTCGGGCGGCCGTACTTGTCCTTCGGGCCCTGCTTGATCTCGACGCCGTCCGGGTTGTTCGAGCCGACTTCGTGCAGCGCCACCAGGTGGGCGGCGACCAGGCCGACCAGCACCAGCGGGATGGCGATGACGTGGAAGGCGAAGAAGCGGTTCAGCGTGGCGTCGGACACGACGTAGTCGCCGCGGATCCAGATCGACAGCTCGGGACCGATGAACGGGATGGCGGCGAACAGGTTCACGATCACCTGGGCGCCCCAGTAGGACATCTGGCCCCAGGGCAGCAGGTAGCCGAAGAAGGCTTCCGCCATCAGACAGAGGAAGATCGCGACGCCGAAGATCCAGACCAGTTCGCGCGGCTTGCGGTACGAACCGTAGAGCAGCCCGCGCAGCATGTGCAGGTAGACCACGACGAAGAACATCGAGGCGCCGGTCGAGTGCATGTAGCGCACCAGCCAGCCCCACGGGACTTCGCGCATGATGTATTCAACGGACTGGAACGCGCGTTCGGCGTCCGGCTTGTAGTGCATGACCAGGAAGATGCCGGTCACGATCTGCAGCACCAGCACCAGCAGTGCCAGCGATCCGAAGAAATACCAGAAGTTGAAATTCTTCGGCGCGTAGTATTCAGACAGATGGGCTTTCCAGGTGGACGTCACCGGAAAGCGCCGGTCCAGCCAGCCCAGCAGGCCTGTTGTCTCGACGGTTTTCTCGCCAGCCATGTAACGGCTCCTTCTCTCACGTGGCGTATTGTTTTACTTACGCAATTCGGGAATGAAAGCGCGACGCGGGCGTCAGGCTTTGTTGTCTTCGTCGACGCCCACGATGATGCGGGTGTCGCTCAGATACTGGTACGGCGGAACTTCGAGGTTGTCGGGCGCGGGCTTGTTCTTGTAGACGCGGCCGGCCAGGTCGAACGTGGAGCCGTGGCACGGACAGAGGAAGCCGCCCTGCCAGTTGGCGCCCATGCCGCCGCCGCCGCCCGTTTCGAAGTGAGCGGTGGGCGAGCAGCCGAGGTGGGTACAGATGCCGACGCAGACGAAGATCTCGGGCTTGCGCGAGCGGCCTTCGTTTTCGGCGTATTTGGGCGTGAAGCCGGGGCGCTTGGAGTTCGGATCGGCCAGCAGCGCGTCCTGGGATTTCAGGCCGGCGAGCTGTTCGGGGGAGCGGTGGATGATCCACACGGGCTTGCCGCGCCATTCCACCGTCTTCATCGCGCCGACGGGGATGTCGCCGATGTCCACTTCCACGGGAGCGCCGGCGGCGCGGGCCTTTTCCGAGGGGGAAAACGTGCTGACCAGCGGCACGGCTGTTGCTACACCTGCTACGCCACCGACAGCACAGGCGGTGGTTACCCAGAAACGTCGCGAAGGATCGGGCGGCAGATTGGGGTCAACCGCACCGTCATCGTCGTCATGCACCAGCGTATCCTGACTCATCTTCCTATCCTTGTTGATGCGCCCGCTCTACGAGTAGCATCACTTCTGCGGCATCGGGTTCGCGGGAAAATGTAACAACATAGCAACCGCGTATTATAGCGTCGCCCATTCTAGGGCGTATCACGAAGGGAGTGCTATTTATGAGCAAAGCGGGTGGTTTTATCAAAGAGTTCCGAGATTTCGCCGTCAAGGGCAACGCGGTCGACCTGGCCGTCGGTGTCATCATCGGCGCGGCGTTCGGCAAGATCGTCGACTCGCTGGTCAAGGACATCGTGATGCCGCTGGTCAACTTCGTGCTGGGCGGCTCGGTCGATTTCTCGAACAAGTTCCTCGTCCTCTCCATGCCTGCCGGCTATAACGGTCCGATGACCTACGCCGATCTCACCAAGGCCGGCGCCAACGTCTTCGCCTGGGGCAACTTCGTCACCATCATCATCAACTTCGTGTTGCTGGCGTTCGTGATCTTCTGGATGGTCAAGGCCATCTACAAGGCGCGCGCCAAGTCCGAGGAAGTGCCGGCCGCGCCCGCCGCCACGCCGGAAGACGTGGCCCTGCTGCGTGAAATCCGCGATCTGCTGAAGAAACCCTGACCCGAAGCCCGACCCGCGCCGCCGCGGTTCGGGATCCGCGCTCCAACGGATCCCGGGCCGTGGCAAGCGGACGTTCCCGCCGGCGCCACGCCGGCCTGCGCTGAACGATCCGCCAGTTTGTTCTATTGCGCAGCCATTTGCCGCTCGACGCGGCGCGCGAACATGGCGAAGCTTGCCCGCACGATGCTCGGCTTGAGCAGGAAATCGTGCGATTCGGCGGCCAGCGCATCATCCACCGGTTTCACCTCCCCGTAAGCGGCGGCCGCCAGAAGCTGGTTGCGGGCCGCGCGCTCGATCAGCACGGAAAGGTAGAGCGCTTCCTCGATGCAGGAGCCGGCCGCCAGGAAACCGTGGTTCGCCAGCAGGATGCTGCGCTTGTCGCCCAGCGCCGCGGAGATGATCTCGCCTTCCTGGTCGGCGATGGGCAGGCCGGGCCATTCCTTCAGGTGGGCGCAGTCGTTGTGGAACGGCGTCGCGTCCATGTGCGCGACCACCAGCGGCTGGCCCGTCATGGACAGGGTCGAGACATGCGGCGGGTGTGTGTGGATGATGCATTGCACGTCGGGGCGCTGCCGGTACACCCAGAAATGAAAGCGCACGGCGGGGTTGGGCGTGCCGGGTCCGTCCAGCACTTCCATGTTCTCGTTGATGCGGATGACCGAGGCCGGGACGATCTCGTCGAACGCGTGGGCCATGGGTGTCGTCAGGAACGTCCCGTCGTCCTGGCGCACGGTGATCTGGCCCGCGAGGGTTTCCGAATGGCCTTCGCTGGCGAGAACGCGGCAGCTCAGGGCCACCTTTTCCTTCTCGTCCCAGTTTCCGAAGTCGAGCTTGTTCGCGGAGCGCGCAAAGAAGGCGTCGGCATGGGCTTGTTTTTCCAGCATGGGGTCTCCTTGGGGATAATGGCTCCATTACACGCCCGCCCCGCCGCCGCGCGATTGACCGATCACGAACGCCGGTTGACCCCATGCGACAGCACGGGCGCTTTGCCGGCCGTCGCCGGCCAGTACGACAGAGTGTTCCGAGCATGCCACGAGCCCGCCAGACCATGCCTCCGCCCGCCCGGCCCGCCGGGCCCGAGGCGGACCTCAACTTCGCGCCCCGGTTCCGGCCTTTCTATGCGCAGGAGGTGGCCGGATACGAGCGTGAACTGGACAAGCTGGTTCTGCCGGGCGAGTTCCGTGCGCTGACCGAGCATCCCCGGCTGCAGTTGCAGGCCTGCAGGCTGCGCGCGGGCGGACGGGTGGTGAGCCTGGAGTCCACGCCGATCGCCGTGCAGCATCGCGCGGAACATGCCGCAGACCTGCAACACGCCGAGTTTCTGGCGAGCTTCGTGATCGCGGGGCACGGCGTCATCGTCCAGAACGAGGCTACCCTGCCCCTGGAGCCCGGCGACATCATTTTCCGCACGACCGCCCTGCCGTCCGAGATCCGGATGTACACCGATTCGCGCATCGTGGTGGTCAAGGGGCCGCTATCTCGCCTGCTCGGCGCGCATAGCCTGGCGATGTCCCAGTTCACCGCGCAGCGCGGCGTGGCCAGCCTGCCGTTGGTGCAGACCGCGCATCGCTGCCTGCGCCATGTGTTCTTCGACAAGACGGAATCCAATCCCGTGTCGTCGCTCTTCGCCGAGCAGGCGCTGTTGGCGCTGCTGGCCTCGATCTACACCAGCCAGGCGCTGGAGAAGATCCCGGGCGACGCACGGGCCCCGGCCGACAACTGGCAGGTGCTGGCCAGCTACATCGATGCCCATATCACCGATCCGGAACTCTCGGTGCAGGCCGTGGCGGATGTGCTGCGCGTCACCACGCGCTGGGTGCACCGGCTGTTCAAGACGCGCTCGCTGCAATACACCGGCTACGTGCGCGAGCGCCGCTTGCAGCTGGCTCGGGAGGCGCTGGAGGATCCACGGCGCGCTCACGTCGAAATCAAGGAAATCGCCGCGTCCTGCGGTTTCCTGCATGCGAGCCATTTCATCCGCCGCTTTCATGAACGCTTCGGTATGTCGCCCGCCCTGTACCGCAAGCAGGCCGGCAGCGGCGGCGCGTAGCCGCGCGCTTTCGGTCAGCCGTGGCGCAGGTCCTGCGGCGTGGGTTTCATGAGAAACGCCGAGGTGCCCGCGACGACGCCGAGGAACGCCAGGTAGATGCCCACGGGAAGAATGCTGCCGAACTTCTGAACCAGCGTGGCCGAGATCAGGGGCGCCAGGCCGCCGCCGATGGCGGCGGAGAACTGGACCCCGATGGACAGCCCGGAATAGCGCAGTTCCGCGGGGAACTGGGCGCTGTAAAGACTGGACTGCGGCGCGATCATGATGGCGTAGTTGAATGCCATGGCGACGAAGACGGCCAGGCTGTATGCCACCAGCGAGCCGCTGCCCACCGCGAGAAAAATAGGAATGGCCATCAGTCCCAGCAGCATGCCGCCCCAGCCACAGACGCGGCGCGCGCCGTTGCGGTCGCCCAGCATGCCGAACAGCGGAATGGTGAACATCAGCACGCCGGCGCCGTAGAGCAGGGCATGCAGCGCGTCGGCCCGGCTGAAACCCAGTTTCGATACGGCATAGGACACCGAGAACACCAGGAAGGTATAGATCAGCGTCACCTCGGCGATCTTGCAGCCTATGCACAGCAGCAGCGACCTGCCGTGCGCGCGCAGCAGTTCGCGCAGAGGCATCTTGTCCTCCAGCGGCTGCCTGGCCCGTGCCCTGTCGCGCTTTACGGCCTCGAACTCCGGCGATTCGTCGATGCCGTGGCGGATGAACAGGCCGACGACGATGAGCACGGCGCTGGCGAGGAACGGCAGGCGCCAGCCCCAGGACAGGAAATCCGCTTCCGGCAGCCGCGTCACCAGCGCGAACGAGCCCACGGACAGCAGGATGCCGAGCGGCGCGCCCACCAGCGGCAGGCTGCCGAAGAAGGCTTTCCACTTCGGCGGCGCGTGTTCCACCGCCATCAGCATGGCTCCGCCCATTTCGCCGCCGAACGACAGGCCCTGTCCGATGCGCAGGACGACCAGCAGCACCGCCGCGGAGATGCCGATCTGTTCATAGGTCGGCAGCAGTCCGATGAGCACGGTGCATATGCCCATCAGCAGCAGGCTCAGCGTCAGCATGGATTTGCGGCCGATGCGGTCGCCGAAGTGGCCGAACAGGATGCCGCCAATAGGCCGTGCCAGCATGCCGCTGGCGAACGCGCCGAAGGCCGCGAGCGTGCCCGTCACCGGATCGAACTGCGGGAAGAAGATCTTGTTGAATACCAGCGCGGCGGCGGTGCCGTAGGCGAGGAAGTCGAAGGCTTCCACCGCGGTGCCGATGACCGTTGCGACGGCGACCCGGAACAGGTTCGGTTTCTTGTGGGGGCGGGCAATGGGCTCCGCGGCCTGAGTGGCGTCCATGTTGTCTCCTCTTGGTTTGTCGTTGTGTTGGTCGTCGCGGCGTTCATGCGCCTGGCGGCACGTAGCCTGGCAACTGCTGGATGCGTCCGCGCCACGCGGCGATGGCGGGATAGGCGCAGAGGTCGATGGCGGCTTCCTCGGCCAGCGCCAGATAGCCATAGCAGGCGATGTCGGCCACCGTGGGCGCATCGGAGCCGGCCAGCCAGTCGTGCGCGGCAAGATGCTGGTCCATGCGGCGCAACACGCGTTCGGTGCGGCGCCGCATGCCCGGCATGTCCAGCAGCGCTTCGTCCACGCCCAGGTGGTGCGCGGCTTCGGCCTTGCTCACGACATGCGTCAGCCGCAGCGGTTGCAGGCTGTTGGCGATCTCGTTGGCGGAGACGGATATCCAGGCATGCATGGCGCCGATGCGGGGCAGCGGCGCCAGCCATGCGGGGGCGTAGTGATGCGCCAGGTGCAGCAGGATGGCGTGGCTGTCCCAGAGTGCGGTGTCGCCATCGACCAGCGCGGGAATCTGCTGGAAGGCGCTGATGCGCTCGAATTCCGCGGTCTGGTTCTTGCGCGCCAGCACGTCCATGAACCTGCGTTCATAGTCCATGCCGATGAGCGCAAGGAACAGCCGGACTTTGTAGCAGTTGCCGGAGCGTGGGTGGTCATGGAGGGTCAGCATGCAGTGTTTTCCGGGTCGTGGGGCCCGCCAGGAAGGGCCTGGCCGTGGGGGGCTGCATGGAATGCTAGGACCGCGGCTGGCGGCGCAATTGACGTGGAGAGAACCGCGATTGACCAGATGCGACGCGGCGCCGCCGCATTGATCGCATCCCCTGGTTTTCCCGGATCGAAACCTGGCCGATTCGGTGGGGGCTGGACGGCATGCGCCAGACCTCCGCTGGCATGCGCCGAGCCGGCAAGTCGTCTCCGTAGCGGGCGTTGCAATGAAA
>NZ_JBICCO010000133.1:0-12620 GCF_043119405.1 Achromobacter sp. 413638 | reverse complement strand
CTCGTCATCTATTCATGCACGCCAATTCCGGAAACGTCTTCATGGTCGTCGCGCCCAGCGGCGCGGGTAAATCCAGCCTGGTCAGGGCCCTGCTCCAGCAAGACACTTCCATCCTGCTCTCGGTTTCCTGCACCACGCGCGCGCCGCGTCCCGGCGAAGAAGACGGTCGCGAATATCGCTTCGTGGCGGTCGACGATTTCAAGCGCATGCGCGACGATCAGGCCCTGCTGGAATGGGCCGAGGTGCATGGCAATTTCTACGGCACGCCCCGCGACCGCATCGACGCCGCCACCCGCGAAGGACGCGATGTGCTGCTCGAGATCGACTGGCAGGGCGCGCGCCAGGTCAAGCAGCGCTTTCCGGGCGCCATCGGCATTTTCATCCTGCCGCCGTCGATCGAGGAACTCGAAGCCCGGCTCAAGGCGCGCGGCCAGGACGAGCCGCAAGTCATCGCGCGCCGGCTCATGGCGGCGGGCGGTGAAATCGCGCACGCTCCGGAATGCGAATATGTTATTATTAATCAAGAATTTAGCGTGGCCCTGTCGGAACTGACCCAAATCGTCAGCGCCGCGCGGCTGCGCTTTTCGTCTCAGGCCGCCCGCCACGCTCCGCTGTTCGCGCAGCTCGGCATCCCGGCGGCGCACTGAAACGCAAGCATTTCCTCCCATTTCCATCAGCACCAGGTGTCCTAATGGCTCGCATTACCGTCGAAGACTGTCTGAACCAGATCCCCAACCGTTTCAAGCTCACGCTGGCCGCGACCTACCGCGCCCGCGAGCTGGCGCAGGGCCATGCCCCGCGCCTGGACAGCAAAGACAAGCCCACGGTCACTGCGCTGCGCGAAATCGCGGGCGGCCTCACCGGCGTGGAAATGCTCCGCAAAGTTCCGACCTGATTCTCTCCGGGGGGCGGCACGCATGGCTTTTCCCGGGCTGAAGTACGCTTCATCAGGTCTGCTTGCCGCCCTGCGCGCCGGCTCCCGTCTGGGACGGCGCACGGGCAAGAAAGACAAGACCCCGCCTCCACCGCCTTCCGTCGCCGCCCAGGAGGCGGCCGACGCGACGGCATCGCCCGTCGCCTCACTGGCGCCGCTGACCGAAATCATCGGCAGCTATCTCGACAAGAAAGATGTAGAACGCGTGCGCGAAGCCTACCGCTTCGCCGATCAGGCGCATCTGGGCCAATTCCGCGCGAGCGGCTCGCCCTACATCTCTCACCCCATCGCCGTCACTGAAATCTGCGCGGGCTGGAAGCTCGACGTCAACGCCCTGTCGGCCGCGCTGCTGCACGACGTGATGGAAGACCAGGGCGTCACCAAGACGGAACTCGCCGAGAAGTTCGGCCCCGAGGTCGCCGAGCTGGTCGACGGCCTGTCCAAGCTGGACCGGCTGGACTTCGCCACCAAGGCCGAACAGCAGGCCGAGAGCTTCCGCAAGATGCTGCTGGCGATGGCGCGCGACGTGCGCGTCATCCTGATCAAGCTGGCCGACCGGCTGCACAATATGCGCACGCTGGACGCGGTCAACCCCGAAAAGCGCCGCCGCATCGCGCGCGAGACGCTGGATATCTATGCGCCCATTGCGCATCGTCTGGGCCTGAACCTGCTGTTCCGCGAACTGCAGGACCTGTGCTTCGCGGCCATGCACCCGAACCGCTACCAGGTGCTGTACAAGGCCGTGCTGGCCGCGCGAGGCAACCGCCGCGAGGTCATCAGCAAGATCGCCGATTCGGTGCGCGCCGCCCTGCCCGCCGCCGGCATCGAGGCCGAGGTCACTGGCCGCGAGAAGACCCTGTTCGGCATCTACCGCAAGATGGTCGACCAGAAAAAATCCTTCTCGGACGTGCTGGACATCTACGGTTTCCGAGTCATCGTCCACACCCTGCCCGAGTGCTATCTGGCGCTGGGCACGCTGCACCAGCTGTATCGCCCGGTGCCCGGCAAGTTCAAGGACTACATCGCCATTCCCAAGGTAAACGGCTACCAGTCGCTGCACACCACGCTGGTCGGCCCCTACGGCACGCCGGTGGAATTCCAGTTCCGCACCCGCGACATGCACCATGTGGCCGAGGAAGGCGTGGCCTCGCACTGGCTGTACAAGGGCGCCGACCTGACCCTCAACGACCTGCAGAAGCGCACTCACCAGTGGCTGCAATCGCTGCTGGACATCCAAAGCCAGACCGGCGATTCCGGCGAGTTCCTGGAGCACGTCAAGGTCGACCTGTTCCCCGACGCTGTCTATGTGTTCACCCCGCGCGGCAAGATCATCTCGCTGCCGCGCGGCGCCACGCCGGTGGACTTCGCCTACGCGATTCACACCGACATCGGCAACCAGGCCGTGGCCGCCAAGGTCAACGGCGAGTTCGTGCCGCTGCGCACCGAAATGAGCAGCGGCGACACGGTGGAAATCGTCACCTCGCCGGCCTCGCGCCCCAACGCGCAGTGGCTGAACTACGTGCGCACCGGACGCGCGCGCTCCGAGATCCGCCACTACCTGCGCACCGTCAAATACGAGGAATCGGTCGCCTTCGGCGAGCGCCTGCTGGGCCAGGCCATGCAGGAACTGCACATGCCGCTGCCCGCCACCGACGATCCCGCCTGGCAGAAGCTGGCGCGCAGCACCGGCGCCAGCTCGCGCGAGGAAATCCTGGCCGACATCGGCCTGGGCAAGCGCCTGGCCGCCGTGGTCGCGCGCCGCTTCGCGCCCGAGCACCAGCTGGTCGCCACCACCGCCGCCGCGGTGGACGAGCTGACCTCGGCCCGCAGCGCGCCCATCCTGATCCAGGGCAACGAAGGCCAGGCGGTGCAGCTCGCGCCCTGCTGCGGCCCCCTGCCCGGCGACCCCATCATCGCCGGCATGCGCATGGGCCACGGTCTGGTCGTGCACACCGCCGACTGCCCGGTGGCCATGCGCCAGCGCCTGCGCGAACCGGAACGCTGGATCAATGTGGGCTGGGACACGCACACGGCCAAGCACCTCGCCACCCGCCTGGACATCGTCACGCGCAACGAGCGCGGCGTGCTGGGCCGGCTGGCCGCCGAGGTCACGGCCGCCGACGCCAATATCGTCCACGTCACGATGCACGACGACGCGGTTGCCACGGTGTCGCTGCACCTGACCATCCAGGTCGACAGCCGCAAGCACCTGGCCCAGGTGATCCGCGCCATCCGCCACGTGCCGCAGGTGCAGAAGATCGTCCGAGTGAAAGGGTGACCCACCCCCGAAGCGCTGCGCGCTTCCCCCTCTAGGGGGCATGTCTACGGACCGGCGGAGCCGGATCCGTGACATCCCGATTTGGGGGCACCTGTTCTTGTGGCGGTCTGTTTTCTATTGCCCACAGATTCCTGTAGTTGCCCCCCCCCCGCCTGGCAGCCCCGCCGTTCAGGCGGGGCTGGTCGCGCGGCGCAGTACCTGGCCTGTACGGGCGGGTAGCGTCTGGTGGCCGTCCCAGGTCTGGCTACCGTTGAGCCATACGCCTTCGATGCCCTCGCTGACCTGTATCGGATCTTCGAAAGTGGCGCGGTCCTGGATGCGGTCCGGGTCGAACAGGACCAGGTCGGCGTGGCAGCCGGTTTCTATGCGGCCGCGGTCCTGCAGGCCGTATTGTTGCGCGGCCTGGCCGGTCATCTTGTGGATGGCCTGTTCCAGCGTCATCAGGCCGGACTCGCGCACCATCTTTGCCAGGATGTGCGGGAAGGTGCCCCACTGGCGCGGATGCGGGCGCGGATCGAACGGCAGGCCGTCGGAGCCGAACAGGGTCAGCGGGTAGCGGGCGATGCGTTCCACGTCGCCCGGGTCCATCACGAAATAGATCGCGGCGGCCGGCTTCAGTTTTTCCAGCAGGCCGGCCTCGTCCAGGCCCAGCGTGGCCATCAATTCGTGAAAGTCGCGCCCGCCCGCTTCCGGATAGCCCTTGGACCAGGTGATCATGGTGCGCGACGACTGGCTGACGCGGTCCAGCCGCAGCATGGTGGACGTGGCCGGATAAGGGTGACAGTCCAGGCATAGCGGCTGCGAGCGCGCGGCCTCGGCCAGTATTGCCAGCGTCTGCTCGGACCGCCCGAAATTGCGCTTGCCAGCGACCTTGTGATGCGAGAACACCACCATGCAATCGAGCGCGCGTCCGACCCGCAGGGCTTCCTCGATGGACGCGATGATATCGTCCGTCTCATCACGCAGATGGGTGGAGTAGATGCCGCCCAGCCGCTTCAGCGGCTCGCAGACCGCGATGATCTCCGCCTCGGAGGCCGCCGCCGCGGGCGGATAGAAGGTGCCGGTGGACACGCCGAACGCGCCCGCGCGCAGCGCCAGTTCCACTTCGGCGCGCATGGCCTCGATTTCCTGCGGCGTAGCCGCCCCCGACACGTCCCGCATGGCGCGAACCCGCAGCGTGGAATGCCCCACCAGCGGCGCCACGTTGACGTTGGCGGGCTGGTCCCGCAGCGCGTCCAGCCATGCGCCGAAGGTCTCGAAGCGGAACAGCGCCGGTGGCCCCATCAGGTCCAGCGGCTGCGGCGGATCGGCGTGGACCAGCGGTGCGACGCTGATGCCGCAATTGCCGGTCACCACGGTCGTGATTCCCTGCGACACCTTGGGCTTCATGTGCGGATGCACCAGCAGGTAGCCGTCGTCATGGGTATGGGTATCGATGAAGCCCGGCGCGAGCACGCGTCCGTCCGCCTCGATGATGCGATCAGCGCGCCAGCCTGCCAGCTCGCCCACCGCCACGATCCTGCCGCTGGCGACCGCCACGTCCGCGCGGCGTCGCGATGCGCCGGTTCCGTCGACCACCGTGGCGCGCCGGAACAACAGCTCTGCCTCCGCTCGCTGGCCTGCCCTCTTGTTTTCCATGCTTACCTCCCTTCATTGCGTCGCCGCGCTCGCGGCGACCCTTCACGCTTGCGCGCCGCTACAGCGCGATCCTAGAACATCTCGCCCCGCCGCAACACGGGAGGCCGGGCCTATGCAACAATCGTTTCACGCTCAATCCCGCCACCCAGACCATGCCGCCATCGCCCGCCACGCCGCCCCACTCCCTGGACGCCCTGCTCGCCGCGCTGCGCGAGCAGTTCGGCGAGCTCAGCGCCCAGCTGCAAAGCGGTGCGCGCCATCTGCTCGACCATCCCAGCGAAGTGCCGCTGCTGTCGATGCGCAAGATCGCGGCGGACGCCGGCGTGCAGCCGGCCACGCTGGTGCGCCTGGCGCAGCATCTGGGCTATGACGGCTGGCAAAGCCTGCGGCTGGTCTTCGTCGAGGCCCTCCGTGGCGGTCCGCAGCCCTATGCGCAACGCGCACAAAGGCTGGTGCGTGAAAGCGGGTCCGACCGGATGCTGGAAACCATGTTGCAGGCGCAGCACCGCAACCTGGAGCAGACCGGCGCCGCCAACGCCAAGGCGCTGGCGCAGGCGGCCGCCATCCTGGCCGGCGCCAGCACCGTTCACGTGGCCGGCTTCCGCTCCAGCTACCCGATCGCCTTCGGCTTTCACTATCTGTACCGTCTGTTCCGCGATTCCGTGCACCTGGTACGCGGCGACGCCGGCACGCTGGAAATGGACCTGCGGGCCCTGAAGCCGGACGATGCGGTGCTCATGACCAGTTTCGCGCCCTACTCCCAGGAAATCGTCCGCGTCGCCGAGGCCGCGCGCCGCGCCGGCAGCAAGGTCATCGCGCTGAGCGACAGCGTGGCCGCGCCGATCGCGCTGAAGGCCGACTGCACGCTGGTGTTCTCGGTGGACAGCCCATCTTTCTTCCCGTCGATCAGCGCCGGCATGGCCCTGGTGGAAGCGCTGGTGCAGCAACTGCTGGCGCAGGAGGGCAAGGGGGCGATCAAGACCCTGAAACAGGCGGAAGAACAGCTGCACCGCAGCGGCGCCTACCTGCCGTCCGCCGGCCGAGGCTGAGCGGGAAAACCGCACACGCCCTCCTCTTCCAGGCGCATGGCCGCAGCCAGGCATGGAGCCTCGCCCCCAGGCGGACCGATCAGCTGCACGCCCAGGGGCATGTCCGCGCCCGGCACGGCTACCGGCGCCGCGACGACGGGCAGGCCCGCCAGCGACACCGGCCGCGTCATATGCCCGGCGTCCGCGCGCGGCGCATAGATGCGCCCCTGCTCGCCGACCAGACGTTCGGCGCCGACTGGCGGCGCGGCATACGGCGTGGCGCAAGTCAGCAGCAGATCCACGCCCTGGAACAGGGTCTGCATACGCGCGCGCCAGACCCGCCGCCAGGCCTGCGCGGTACGGTACCAATCGTCCGGCAAGGCAAGGCCGGCCAACATCCGCTGCCTGACCATCGCGCTATAGCCGGCATGACGCCCGGCAAATCCATGCCGCAGATGATTGCGCGCGACCTCGTAGGCGGAAATGATGCTGGCCGCGTCGCGCGCGCGGTCCACATCCGGCAGGTCTATCATGCGCGCGGACGTGAACGCTGCCGCCACGCGCAGCACCGCGTTCCAGGCTTGCGGCTCGGCATGCTCCGCGAAGCCGGCCCGTAGCACTCCAATCCGCAGTCGGCCATGACCACTGACCAGCGCATCCGACGCCCCGCCGCGCAATGCCCGCCAAGCCAGGGCGAGGCTGCCGGCGTCCGCCGCCATCGGCCCCGCCGCATCCAGGCTTTCCGCATAAGGAAAACAACCTTGCGTGGACAGGCGGCCAGTGCCCGGACGCAAGCCCCAGATGCCGCAGAACGCAGCCGGCGCGCGAATCGAGCCATTGGTGTCGGAGCCCAGGCCCAGCGGGACCACGCCGGCCGCGATCGCGGCGGCCGTGCCCGCCGATGAGCCGCCCGTTATCCTCGAAGGATCCCAGGGATTGCGCACCGCGCCGCCGATCACATTCTCTCCCGTCGCGCCGCAGGCATACTCGTCCATATGCGTCAGGCCGATGGGCACCGCGCCGGCGTCCAGCAAGGCCCGCAGCACGGCCGCGTCCCGCGCGGCGGGCGCGTCCGCCTGCCGTGGCGCCGCGCCGGCCAGCGTGGGATGGCCGCGCAGGTCGAACAGGTTCTTGGCCACGAACGGCACCCCGGCCAGCGCCGGCATGGCCAGGCCTGCGGCCAGCCGGCGGTCCAGCGCACGCGCCGCCGCCAGCGCCTCGGTCTCCAGCACGCGCGAGAACACATTGAAGCGCTGCGCCGCCGTTGCCCGCGCCAGGCAATCCGCCGTGATCTGTACAGCGCTGCGCCTGCCGCTCAAGAACGCATCGCGGATCGCCGCCGCGCTACGTTCAGGCGCCATGCTTGTCGCCCTCCCTGGCGTCGACGCGCGCCGATTCCGCCAGGGCCTGTTCCAGCGCCAGGACCATGCGCCCCATGTTGCGCACCAGATCGGCCGCCGCCCCGGCATCCTCGGCGGACACCGCGCCCTCCAGGCCGCGCAGCACGATTTCCACCCTGGCCTGCGGGTCCGACGACGGCTGCGAATCCGTCAGGACCGGCGTCATCGCACCGCCCCCGCCGCCATCAGGCGCTTCGGGATCGCAAGAATCAGCAGGGCCGCCGCCAGCATGAGCGCGGCCAGCACCAGCACCGCGATCGAGATGCTGCCGGTCCATTGCTTGACGCCGCCCATCAGCACCGGGCCGATCAGCCCGGCCAGGCTTGCGGCGCTATTGATCAGGGCGATGCCGCCGGCCGCGGCGGTGCCGGCCAGGATGCGGCCCGGCAGCCCCCAGAACATGGCCAGCGTGGCCATCAGGCCGGACACGCCGACGGTCAGGAACACCATCGCCGCCACCGTATTGTGCGGGAACAGCGTGCTGGCCCACATGCCCGCGGCCGCCACCAGCATCGGTATCGCGGTGTGCAGCCGGCGCTCGCCGCTGCGCTCGGCGTGCGCGGCATTGCGGTTCATCACGACGCAGGCCACGCCGTAGGGAATCGCCGTCAGGAAGGCGATCTCCAGCGGCGACTGCATGCCGGTCGACTGGATGATGGTGGGCAGCCAGAACACCAGCCCGTAGTTGCCGATATTGAACAACAGGCAGATGACCATCAGCATCCACAGGATCGGATTCTTCAGCGCGTCCACGAGACGGCTGCTCTTGCGCGCGTTCTCGGCCGACAGCGCGCCGCTGACGGCGGCCGCTTCCTCCGGCGTCAGCCACGCGGCGGACTGCGGCGATTCCGGCAGCATGCGCAGCACCAGCAGCCCCAGCAGGATCGCGGGCAAGGCTTCCAGCAGGAACATCCATTGCCAGCCTTGCAGGCCATGCAGGTCATGCGTGCCCGTCATCAGCGCGCCCGAAATCGGCCCGCCCAGCACCATGCCCAGCGGCATGGCCAGGAACAGGATGGACATGATGCGCGCCTGGCGATCCGCCGGATACCATTTGTTCAGGTACATGACGGCGGCCGGGAAGAACCCCGCCTCGGTGACGCCGAGCAGGAAACGCGCCACATAGAACTCGGTGGGGGTCGTCACCAGCATGGTGCCCGCCGACACCAGGCCCCACAGGATCATGATGGCCGCCATGCAGCGCCGCATGCCCAGCTTGTAGATCAACAGGCTGCTGGGCACCTGGCACAACATGTAGCCCCAGAAGAAGATCCCTGCGCCGATGCCGTAGACCACGTCGCTCAAGCCCAGCGCCTGCTGCATCTGCAGCTTGGCGAAGCCGACGTTGACGCGATCCAGGTAGCTGAAGAAGTAGCAGAGAACGATGAACGGCACGATGCGCCGCGTCACCTTGGCATAGGCGGACGCCGCCCGTTCCGCGCTGGCCGGCGCGGCCGCGCCCATGCCCATGCTCCCTGCTTGCCCCGCGTTGCTGGCGATGCTCATGTCACGCTCCTTTCCCCATAGACAGCCATGCGCGTGCATCCGATAGCCGCGTCGTGGTCAGGAACGCATCGTAGGATTTATGAAACGTTTGATCTATAGGTGGATACCATGAAACATACGATTCAACAAATAAACGAACGGGCTAGCGGTCCGCCGCGCCGGATCGCGAGCCTGCAAGAACAGCCAGGGCGAACAGCCCGAGAGGATGGCCGGAACCACCCTTCTTGCGAGCCTGAATGAAAAAGAGCGGACGAAGTCCGCTCTTTCAGGTCTGCCGCCGCCGGCGCGGGCCGGCGTCCGGCAGCAATGCTCAGGCCACGTGCTGCAGGAAATCCCGCAGGCGCTGGCTGGGCGGATTGCCCAGCAGCTCCGTGGGCGGACCGTCATGGGCCACCTTGCCGCCGTCGATGAAGATCAGCCGGCTGCCGACCTTGCGGGCGAACTCCATCTCGTGGGTCACGACCACCATGGTCATGCCCTCCTCGGCCAGGTCCTTCATGACCTTCAGCACTTCGTGCCGCAGCTCCGGATCCAGCGCCGAGGTCGGCTCGTCGAACAGCATCAGCTTGGGCTTGATCGCCAATGCGCGGGCGATGGCCACCCGCTGCTGCTGGCCGCCCGACAACTCAGACGGATAGTGGTTCATGCGCTCGGCCAGGCCGACCTTGCCCAGCAGTTCCTGGGCCAGCTTGCGCGATTCGTCCCGGCCCATGCCGCGCGTGTGGACGGGCCCGAACATGACGTTCTCCAGCGCCGTCATCTGCGGGAACAGGTTGAACTGCTGGAACACCATGCCGGCCTCGCGCCGGATCTCGCGCACCTGGGCCGCGTCACCCTTCACGCTCAGGCCGTCGACCAGCAGGTCGCCGCCGTTGATGGTCTCCAGCACGTTGATGCAACGCAGGAAGGTGGACTTGCCCGAGCCCGACGGCCCGACCACCACCACGACTTCGCCCGCGTCGATGTTCAGCGAAATGTCGTTCAGCACCAAGGACTCGCCGAAGCGCTTGGTGACGTTGTGGAATTCAACCATGCTCATAGTATGCGCATCCTCTTTTCCAGCAGGCGCAGGCCCAGCGCCATCGCACCGGTCAGGATCAGGTAGACGATGGCCACCGCGGACCAGATCTCGACCGCACGGAAGTTGGCGGCCATGATTTCCTGGCCCTGCCGCGTCAGTTCCGCCACGCCGATCACGATGAAGAGCGAGGAGTCCTTCAGGCTGATGATGCACTGGTTGCCCAGCGGCGGGATCATGCGGCGGAACGCCACCGGCCCGATGATGTGCAGCAGGATCTTGTGGAACGGCAGCCCCATGGCCTGCCCGGCTTCCTTCAGTCCCTTGTGCACGGACAGCAGCGACCCGCGCACGATCTCGGAGATGTAGGCGCCCGAATTGATCATCAGCGTGACGATGGCCGCCCATTCCGCGTCCACCCGGATTCCAGCCATGATGGGCAAGGCGAAATAGATGAACATCACCTGCACCACGATGGGCGTGCCGCGGATGACCGCGACGTACACCTGGGCGATGCCGGACAGGATGGGATGCCCGTAGGCCCGGACCACGCCGGACAGCGCGCCGAGCAGGAACCCGCCGAACAAGCCCCAGAAGGTGATCTTGACGGTCATCAAGGTCCCTTCCAGCAAATTGGGCAGCGCGTCCCGGATGACTGACCAGTCGAATTCCACGATTTCCCCCTCAGGCGCCCATGCGCGCCGCTACCAGGCGGGGATGCCGGCCGGCGCCGGCCGGCCCGGGGCCGCCCTTTGCCGGATCCGGCCGTCCCACAGGAAACGACCGGATCGAACCGCTGCCGGGCAACCCCGAACTACCGAAAAACCAAACGCGGCAAAGCTCAGGGCTTCTTGCCGAACCACTTGGTGTAGATGGCGTCGTACTCGCCGTTGGCCTTGAGCGTGGCCAGCGCCTTGTTCACCTGCGGGACCAGATCGCTGCCCTTGGGGAAGGCGATGCCATAGAAGTCGCCGCTCTTGACCGAGCCCACCACCTTCACGCGGCCCTTGCCGGCGGTGTTGGCGTAGTACTGCACGTTGGGCGTGTCGTGCACGGCGGCGTCGACGCGGCCCGTGGCCAGCTCGAGATAGGCGTTATCGATGTTGGGGAACAGCTTCAGCTTGGCGTCAGGCACCTGGGCCTTCAGGAAGTCCACCGTGGCGGTGCCGGTCTTGACGGCGACGGTCTTGCCAGACAGGGACTTGGCGTCCTTGATGTCGGTGTTCTTGTCGCCGACCAGGATGGCCAGGCCGCTTTCGTAGTAGGGATCGGAGAAGTCGATGACCTTCTTGCGGTCGTCGCGAATGGTGATGCCGGCCAGCGCCACGTCGATGTTCTTGGTCTGCAGGCCCGGAATGATGCCGTTGAAGTCCATGGGCTGGAGCTTGTACTGAAGCTTCAGTTCCTTGGCGATGGCCGCCCACAGATCCACGTCGAAGCCGGTGTAGGTATTGCCCTGCTTGAACTCGAACGGCACGAAAGCCGTATCGGTGGCCACGACCAGCTCCTTGGCCTGGGCTGACGAGGCGGCGCCGAACATGGCGACGGACAAGCCGACCAGCGCGGCGGCGAACTTGCGTTTGATCATGTAACTCTCCTCTTGGGGGACGCTCGAGGCCCCCCGGGTTTGTCGTCGGGGCATGATTCCTGGGGTAGCGCCGGGATCGCCGGCACAACGCATTGGCGATCTTAACGCATCCGTCCCCACCCGCCAGAGCTTAGAAAAATTACAATCCGCATGACACCCCGGAGAATCCCCCATGCCATACAAGCATGTACGCATCGCCGGCACGCGCCGGCAGGTCGGACAGGCGCTGGGCAAGCTGGCCCGCCCGCTGATGTCCGCCTACCTGGACCAGAGCGAGACCTGGGAAACGCTGCGCCCATGGCGCGGGCATCCCTACCTGGACGCGCTGGCGGCGCAGGCCAGGGCGGCGCTGCCAGCGGTATGGGAAGAATTCGAAGGGCTGGCCGAGGGCCTGGACATGCCGCTGGCCGACGCGCTCCTGTGGAACTGTCGCGGCGACCTGCTGCACAAGACCACCGACGGCTGCACCTCGGCGGCCCTGAAGTCGGCGGATGGCACGCGCTGGATCGGCCACAACGAAGATGGCGACCCCTATCTGTATGGCCGCTGCCACCTGGTGGATGTGGCGCTGGATGACGCGCCCGGCTATCTCGGCTTCTACTACCCCGGCTCGCTGCCGGGCCATACCTTCGGCGCCAACCGCGCCGGACTGGTCCAGACCATCAACAACCTGCGCGCGCGCCAACGGCATGAAGGCGTGCCGCGCATGTTCCTGGCGCGCGCGGCGCTGGACTGCGCCACGCTGGAAGAGGCCGTGCAGCTGCTGCGCGCCACGCCCTGCGCCGGCGGCTTTCATCACACGCTGGGCTCGGCGCAGGACGCCAGGCTGTTCAGCGTCGAAGTGCTGCCCGGCGATGTCTCGATACAGGAGATCGGCGCGCGCTACGGCCACGCCAACCACATGATCCACGCCGACACCGCCGGCCTGCCGCAGGTCGTCACCGATTCGTCGCGCGCGCGCCAGCACCGCATCGAAGGCATCGTCGACAGCTGGTCGCCCGCGACCGGCGGCGCCGAGCTGCTGGCCGCGCTGCACGATACCGAGGGCGCATTGCCGATCCTGCGCACGGACCGGCATGACCCCGATGGCGAGAACACGCTGGCCACCGCCGTGTTCGAGATCGGCGACGGCGAAGTCACGCTGCGCGTGTACGACCGCAAGCCGCGCGCGGAGATCGCGCTGGACGTGATGAACGATCCGGAATGAAAAAGCGCCGCGGGCGGGGGGGC
>NZ_JBICCO010000132.1:0-12800 GCF_043119405.1 Achromobacter sp. 413638 | reverse complement strand
CAGCCCGATACGCGGGCGGCATCGCCGGCGGCTGCGGCGCGGCGTGTTGCTGCGGCATGGGCTGCTGCTGCGGCGCCGGAGGCCGCGCGTAGCCTTGAGGCGCCACTGGCGGCACCGCGGGCATGGCGGGCGCGCGGGCCTGGGGCGCCGCCTGCAATGGCGGCATTTCCATGCGCACCGGCGCGGCTGGCGCCAAGGGCGGCATCTCCATGCGCACCGGCGCGGCGGACGGCAGCGGCGGAATTTCCACGCGCACCGGCGCGGCGGGCGCGGACGCCGGCATCATGCCCGCCTCGTCCTCGTCTTCCGGCAGTGCCGACGCGGCATAGGCCGACTGGTAGGCGGCGATCGGGCGCGACGGCGCCGGATAGGCCGTCGGCGGCATGACGGCGGGCGTCTGCTCCTGATAGGGCGCGTGATGCGTGGCCGGTTGAGGCGCCTGTTGCGACGCGTGCTGTTGCGGCGGCTGCTGCGCCTGTCCGGCGGCCTCGTCGAAGGCGCCGTCCACGGTCGCCAGCACCTCGATGCCGCCGTCGACGCTGCGGTTCGACACGATCAGCGCGTCCGGCCCCAGCACCTGGCGCACCTGGCGCATCACGTCACGGCTGTTCAGCCCGAAAAAACGGCTTATCTTCATGCCCCGTTACCTCCGCCGATGAGCGCCGTCACGCGGACCATGCGCTCATCCGGTATTTCCGTATTCGACAAAACGCCCAGCTGCGGCAGGTGGTGCCGCAGGAAGCGCGACAAGGGCGCGCGCAGGACCGGCGACACCAGCAGCACCGGCGCGTTGCCTTGCGACTCCTGGCGCTCCAGCGCCGCATGCGTCTCGCGCAGCAAGGTGTCGGCCAGGCCCGGCTCCAGGCCGCCGCTGGTGGTCAGCGCCTGCGCCAGCACCCGTTCCAGCTTGACGTCCAGACCGATCACGCGCAGCTCGCCCTCGCCGGGGAACCACTGCTGCGTGATGGCGCGGCCCAGCGAGCGGCGGGTCAGCGCGATCAGTTCCTGGATGTCGGGCTGGCCACCGGTGGCGGCCGCCAGCGCGGCAAGACGCGGGCCATGCTCGGACAGCGTATCGATGATGGTGCGCATATCGCGGATCGGCACTTCTTCCGCCAGCAGGCCCTGCAGCACCTTCTGCAGCGCCGTGAGCGACAGCGTCTTGGGCACCAGGTCCTCGACCAGCTTGGGCGAGTCGCGGCCGATGCGTTCGAGCAACTGCTGCACCTCCTGGCGGCCGAGCAGGCTGGAGCCGTGGCGGTGCATCAGGTGGTTCAGGTGGGTGGCCACGACCGTGCCGGCGTCCACCACGGTATAGCCGGCCACCTGGGCCTGGTCGCGCAAGCCGCCGTCGATCCATAGCGCCGGCAGGCCGAAGGCCGGGTCGGTGGTGGGCGTGCCCTTGATCTGCATGGTCACGCCGCCCGGATCGATCGCCAGCCATTGGCCAGGCATGGCCACGCCATGGCCCACTTCCACGCCCGACAGCAGGATGCGGTAGTCGTTGGGCTTGAGTTCGAGGTTGTCGCGGATATGGACCACGGGCGGCAGGAAGCCCACGTCCTGGGCAAATTTCTTGCGCAGGCTGCGGATGCGGTGCAGCAGCTCGCCGTTCTGCGCGTGGTCGACCAGCGGAATCAGCCGGTAGCCCACCTCCAGCCCCAGCTGGTCCACCATGGACACGTCGTCCCAACTGGCCTCGGCGGCCGCGGCCTGCGCCTGCGACACCGCCTGCGGCGGCACCTCGCGCGCGGCTTCCTCGGCGGCCTTGCGGCGCTTGTTCAGCGCCCAGCCGCCCCACGCCAGGCCACCTGCCAGCGTCAGGAAGGCGATGTGCGGCATGTTCGGGATCAGCCCCATGATGCCGATGATGCCCGCGGTCAGGAACATCACGCTGGGGTTGGAGAACAGCTGGCTGATCATCTGCTGGCCGATGTCCTGGTCCGTGGACACGCGCGACACCACCACGCCAGCAGCGGTCGAGATCACCAGCGCCGGGATCTGGGCCACCAGGCCGTCGCCGATCGTCAGCAGCGTGTAGACGCGGGCCGAATCGCTCATCGACATGTCGTGCTGGGCCACGCCCACGATCAGGCCGCCGATGATGTTGATGGCCATGATCAGCAGGCCGGCGATGGCGTCGCCGCGCACGAACTTGCTGGCGCCGTCCATGGAACCGAAGAAGTCCGATTCCTGCGACACCTCGGCGCGCCGCTTGCGGGCCTCGTCCTCGCCGATCAGGCCGGCGTTCAGATCGGCGTCGATCGCCATCTGCTTGCCGGGCATGGCGTCCAGGGTGAAGCGCGCGCCGACTTCGGCGATACGGCCCGCGCCCTTGGTGATGACGATGAAGTTGATGATGGTCAGGATCACGAACAGGATGATCCCGACCGCGAAGTTGCCGCCCACCAGGAAGTGACCGAAAGCCTCGATCACCTTGCCCGCCGCGTCGGGGCCGGTATGGCCGTGCAGCAGCACCACGCGGGTCGAGGCCACGTTCAGCGACAGCCGCAGCAGCGTCGCGAACAGCAGCACCGCCGGGAAGGCGGCGAAGTCCAGCGGCTTGCGCGTGAACATGGCCACCAGCAGGATCATCACCGACAGCGCGATGTTGAAGGTGAACAGCAGGTCGAGCAGGAAAGTGGGCAGCGGCAACACCATCATGCCCAGCACCATCACGATCAGGATGGGGCCGGCCAGGATCCGCGCGTGCGCGGCGCCATTGTTCTTCAGCATGGAGAGCAGAGCGCTCATTCCTTAGACTCCTTGAGCTGCGGTCTTGGCTTGCGGGTCCAGCGCGGCCGGCACAGGCAGGCGGGACGGCGCGGTCGGCTCGGTCCCCCAGCCAGCGCGCCACGAGCGCAACTGGAACACCCACGCCAGCACTTCGGCCACCGCGGTATACAGCTCGGCCGGGATTTCCTGTCCCAGCTCGACGTGTTGATGCAATGCGCGCGCCAGCGGCGGCGCTTCCAATGTGGGAATCTTGTGTTCGGCCGCCAGCTCGCGGATCTTGGCCGCGATCAGGCCGGTGCCCTTGGCCAGCACGCGCGGCGCGCCGCTCTTCGATTCGTCGTACCGCAGCGCCACGGCATAGTGCGTGGGGTTGGTCACCACCACGTCCGCCTTGGGCACGTCGGCCATCATGCGGCGGCGCGCGGCCTGGCGCTGCTGCTGGCGGATGCGCGCCTTGACGTGCGGGTCGCCCTCGCTTTCCTTGTGTTCCTGGCGCACGTCTTCCTTGGACATGCGCAGCTTCTTCAGGTGGCTCCAGATCTGCCAGGGCACGTCCAGCGCGACGATCACCGCCAGCGAGGCCACGATCAGCGCACAGCAGATTGCGACGATGGTCAGCGCGCGCGTCAGCGCCGCCGAGGGCGCCACGTGCATGAGGCCCAGCATGTCGTCGTGGTAGCGCCAGATCACCCAGACCGCCACGCCGCCCACCAGCAGGGCCTTGGCCAGCGCCTTGACCAGCTCGACCACCGTCTGCGAGGAAAACATGCGCTTGAGGCCGGCGAGCGGGCTGAGCTTGGACAGATTGGGTTGCAGCGGCTTGCCCGAGATCACGATCCCGCCCAGCACCACGCTGGACAGCACCGCGATCACGGCCAGCAGGCCGAAGATCGGCAACAAGGTCATCAGCGCCTGGCCGAAGCCCTGCACGGCCTGTTCCACCATCACGCCCGGATCCAGCGGCACGCGCTGGTCGAAGGCCAGGCCGTTGCGCAGCACCCCGCTCAGGCCCCGGTACAGCGAGCCGCCGCCCAGCCAGATCGCCGCGACGCCGGCGGCCAGCATCATGAACGTGCCCAGTTCCCGGGAACGCGCGATCTGCCCCTCCTCGCGCGCCTTTTCCAGGCGCCTGGGAGAGGCGGCTTCGGTTTTCTCGAGGTCGCTTTCGTCGGCCATGCTCTGCGGTGGTGTCGGCGCCCGTGGATTTTCCGGTTACGAGCTGCCCGCCGAGATTCTAGGTGGCCTGGCCTTTTCGCGATAAGCCAAGAAACGGGGGGAAAGCGGCGCTATTCCGCAATGCGCCGCCGGGCCGGGTCCGACGGCGTCCCGGCCGACCCCGCCGGCGCCGTTCAGCCGGCGGCGGCCAGGGGATGGGCGCCGGCCCGGGCGCCCTGCTCCGTCGCCGCCTGGAAACGGGCATAGTCCAGCCCGATCCGCACCGCGCCCCAGTGCTCCGGCCCCAAATAAACAGGGACGGAGATGTCATTGACGATCTCGCCGGTATCGCGCGAATAGGTCTGGAACAGTTGCCCGGCGGTGTTGGCCGCCAGCCGCTGGCCCACCGGGTCGTCGAAGATGCGCTTGTGGCGCGCGCGCGCGATGTCCACCTTCGGATCGCCCGTGGGCGCGTGCGAATAACGACTGTTGTGCGCCGGCGCGTAGCCGCGCGCGTCGACCAGCAGCGCGTAGCTGCCGCCCGGAATGGCTTCCAGCACGCTGTCCAGCAGCCGCGTCAGCGCCTCGTCGATGCCTTGGTCGTAGACCGTGTGGTAGCGCGGCGGATCGCTCTGCGCGATGCGCTGGTAGTGGCGATCGAACACGTCCAGCCCGCGCTTGCGCGCGCCTTCCAGCAGGCGCACTGCCTGCTCGCGGAAGGCGTCCAGCGCCTCGGAAAGCAGGTCGAAGGCCGTGTCGCCGGTGCGCGTGGCGGCCAGCACTTCCTGCACGCTCTCGGTCTGACGCCGGATGCGGTCGATCTCGCCAGACATGCTGCCGACGCGTTCGAGCACGTCGGCGGCCAGCGCCGCGATGCGGCTGACCTCCTCGCTCATGCCATGGTTGGTGGCGTCGACCTCGCCGATCGCCTGCACCACTTCGCCTACCTGCCGATTCATGCCCTCGAAATCATGCACGAAGCGGTCGAAATCGGCGCTGGTGCGCGTCAGCACCTCGCCCGAGGCCTCGACGTCGGCGCGCAGCGTGTCGGTCTGGCGGCCGGTGGAATCGACCAGCTCCAACATTTCGCCGGTGTGCCTGCCGATGTCGCTGGTGGCCGCGTTGACGCGCTCGGCCAGGCGGCCGACCTCGCTGGCGACCACGGCGAAGCCCCGGCCCGCGTCGCCCGCCCTGGCGGCCTCGACCCCGGCGTTCAGCGCCAGCAGCTGGGTCTGTAAGGCGATGTCCTTGATCAGCTTGCTGATGTCGCCCACCGAGCGCGCGCGCACGGTCAGCTGCCCCACCACCTCGGTGAAGGCGGACATTTCGCGATTCATGCGGTCGACCCGTTCCTTGACCTCGGACAGCTCGGCCAGCGCCCGCTCGGCCGCCTGCAGGTTCTGTCCGGACACCTCGGCGATCTCGCGCGCGTGCGTGGACGTGGACGCCGACAGGCCGGCGATCTGCGCGCCGCTGGCGGCCAGCGCCCCGGCGGCGCGCGCCTGCTCCTGCGCCAGCGCCGAACAGCGTCCGGCCTGGAACTGGGTGCGCGCGGCGTTGAGCGCGATCTCGATGCTGGATTGGCGGACGGTGGCGATGCGCTGGCGCATCGAACCCAGGAAACGATACAGCGGCCATGCGGCCGGACTGAGCGACAGCGCGCGCTCCGACAGCACGGCCTCGCCCCGGTTCAGGCGGCGCAACAAGCCCCAGATGCCGCCCAGGCGGAATATGGATCTGGCCAAGATACTCTCCTAGTGCCGGCCCGGATCGTCTTCTGTGGAGATCCGTTGCCTGGACGCGCAGGCGCGCGTCCTGTCTCTCGCTGCATGGCCCTGATTCTGGTTCTTATGGCCGAGAGTCTATCACCCGCCCTGGCGCCCGCATTTAAGGGAAATCATCCATGCGGGCGATGGCAGGCGCCGCCGGCGTGGCCCGCCGGCGGCGCGCGGCCGCCTAGAAACCCAGGCTGGCCAGCAGATCGTCGACCTGGTCCTGGCTGGTGACCACGTCGGCCTTGCCCTGCGGACTGACCTGCGGACCATTGAGCAGGCTGTTGGCCTCGTCGCGCCGCTCCTGCGGCACGTTGTCCAGCAGCACCTGCAGCAGCTCGCGCTCGATCGCGCCCACCACGTCCATCATGCGCATGATGACCTGGCCGGTAAGATCCTGGAAGTCCTGCGCCATGATGATTTCCATCAGCTTGGACTGGGTCTCCTGCGTCTGCTTGGGCACATCCTGCAGGAACGCGCGGGTGTCCTTGACCAGCTCGCGGGCCTCGGGCATTTCCAGAGGCTGGTCGAACCACTGCTGCCAGCGGCTGTCCAGCGACTGCGCCGAACGCGACATGCCGTCCTGGATCGGGCCTGCCGCCTCGGTCGCGTTCAGCACGCGGTTGGCGGCCTGCTCGGTCATCTGCGCCACGTAGCGCAGGCGATCGCGCGCGTCGGGGATCGCGTTGGCCGCGTCCTTGATCGCCTGGTCCAGGCCCAGTTCGCGCATGCTGTCGCGCAGCATGCGCGTGAGCGAGGCGATGCGGTGGATCAGATCTGGGGATTCCGCCGGATCAACATTTTCCGTCGTGCTCATGCCGCACCTCAGCCTGCGATTTTCTCGAAGATCTTCGTGAGCTTCTCTTCCAGCGTTGCCGCCGTGAAGGGCTTGACCACGTATCCGTTGGCGCCGGCCTGAGCCGCCGCGACGATGTTTTCCTTCTTGGCCTCGGCCGTCACCATCAGCACCGGCAGCGTGGCCAGCGCGGCGTCGGCGCGGATCTGCTTGAGCATTTCCAGGCCGTCGAGGTTGGGCATATTCCAGTCCGACACCACGAACTGGAAGCCGCCGTTGCGCAGCTTCTCCAGCCCGATGGCGCCGTCCTCGGCTTCATCCACATTCTCGAAACCCAGCTCCTTGAGCAGGTTGCGGATGATCCGCCGCATGGTGGGGAAGTCATCCACCACCAGAATCTTTATGCCCTTGTCTACCATCTTCCTACTCCAAAAGAAATGTGCTTGGGAACGATCGCGAAAACCCGCGTCAAACGCGGTGGCCGCGGTCTCCCAGGCGAGTCAGAATGCGCTCACTCATCGCGGAAAGCGAAACCACCTCTTCGGCCGCGCCGATGGCGATGGCTTCGCGGGGCATGCCGAACACCACGCAGCTGGCTTCGTCCTGCGCGATGGTGTGGGCGCCGGCGCGGCGCATGGCGAGCATGCCCGCGGCGCCGTCCTTGCCCATGCCGGTCAGGATGACGCCGATGGCGTTCTTGCCCGCCGCCACCGCGGCCGAATTGAACAACACGTCCACCGACGGGCGGTGGCGGTTGACGGGTTCGCTGGCGTCCAGTTCGATGACGTAGTTGGCGCCGCTGCGGCCAAGCCGCATGTGCGTGTCGCCGCCCGGGGCCAGATAGACGTGGCCGGGCAGGACCCGTTCGCCATGCACGGCTTCGCGCACCGTCACCGCGCACAGCGCGTCCAGGCGCTGGGCGAAGGACCGCGTGAAGCCGGCCGGCATGTGCTGCGTGATCAGGATCGCCGGGCTGTCCGGCGGCAGGGGCTGGAGCACCTCGCGGATCGCTTCGGTGCCGCCCGTGGACGCCCCCACGATCACCAGTTTTTCCGAGCTGGAGAGCGGGCGGCGCAGCGCCGGGGCCGGCGCGGCCGCGGGCGCGTGCGGCGCCGGCGCGCGCAGCTTGGCGCGCGAGGCGGCGCGGATCTTGTCGGCGATGATCTCGGTGTATTCGAGCAGGCCGTCGCGGATGCCCAGCTTGGGCTTGGTGACGAAGTCGATGGCGCCCAGCTCCAGCGCGCGCAGCGTGATTTCGCCGCCGCGCTCGGTCAGGGACGACACCATCACCACCGGCATGGGCCGCAGGCGCATCAGCTTTTCAAGGAAGTCCAGCCCGTCCATGCGCGGCATTTCGACGTCCAGCGTCAGCACATCCGGGTTGTGGCGCTTGATCAGTTCGCGCGCCACCAGCGGATCGGGCGCGGTCGCGACGACCTCCATGTCCGGCTGGCTGTTGATGATCTCTGTCATCAGGCCGCGCACCAGCGCGGAATCGTCCACACACAAGACTCTGATTTTCTGCATTTTTTGCCGCCTGGGCGGGCCTAGGCCCGGCCCCCGCATTCATAGACCGTCTGACCGCGCAGGCGGAAATCCTGGCTGATGTAGGTGAAGTTTTCCGAATGGCCCGCGAACAGCAGGCCGCCCGGCTTGAGCAAGGGAACGAACCGCTCCAGGATCCTGGCCTGGGTCGGTTTGTCGAAATAGATCATCACGTTGCGACAGAAGATGGCGTCGAACTTCTCGTTGATGGGCCAGGACGGCGCCAGCAGGTTCAAGGTGTCGTAGCGCACCATGTCCGCGATCTCGGGCCGCACCCGCACCTGGCCGGCATTGGCGCCGCGCCCTTTCAGGAAAAAGCGCTTGAGCCGCGACTCCTCCATCTTCGCCACACGCTCGGCCGGATAGACCGCGGCGCGGGCCCGGTTGAGCACATTGGTGTCGATGTCCGTGGCCAGCACCGTGGACGACGAGGCGCGCGGACCCAGCGCTTCGGCCAATGTGATGGCGATGGAATACGGTTCCTCTCCGGTCGAGGCCGCGCAGCACCAGATCGATACCGGGCCGCCGCGGCTGCGCGCGAAATCGGCCAGGATCGGGAAGTGATGCGATTCGCGGAAGAAGGCCGTCAGGTTGGTGGTCAGCGCATTGATGAAGTCTTCCCACTCCGGCGCGTCGGGCTGGCGCTCCAGCTGGTCCAGGTAGCTGGCGAAATCCTGCCGCCCCAAGGCGCGCAGCCGCCTGGCCAGGCGGCTGTAGACCATCTCGCGTTTGTGCGCGCCCAGCGAAATGCCGGCGCGCTCGTGAATCATCTTGCGGACGCGGGAAAAGTCCGCGTCCCGGAAATCGAATTGGCGGTCCACCGAAATGGACGGCGCCGCATTTGCCGCTGTCGCCACCGCTAGCCTCAGTGTTCAAGCGCAAGCGCGTCGGGCGCCTGCAACCGTGTGCCGTCCGCGGACGAACGCTGACCCGAAAGACGGTGGGCCGGCACCTCGATGACCTCGCCGGCGTTGATCTTGAACACCGCCACCGCCTCGGCCAGGCGCTGCGCCTGTTCCTGCAGCGAGCCCGCGGCCGCCGCGGCCTCTTCCACCAGCGCCGCGTTCTGCTGCGTCACCTCGTCCATCTGTGACACCGCGCGGTTCACCTGGTCGATGCCGCTGGACTGCTCTTCCGACGCCGCCGAGATCTCGCCCATGATGTCCGTCACGCGCTTGACCGACGCCACGATCTCCTGCATCGTCGCGCCCGCGCGCTCCACCTGCTGCGAACCGGCGCCGACCTTGCCGACCGAATCCTCGATCAGGCCCTTGATCTCCTTGGCCGCCTGCGCGCTGCGCTGCGCCAGCGAACGCACTTCGCCCGCCACCACCGCGAAGCCCTTGCCCTGCTCGCCCGCCCGCGCCGCTTCCACCGCCGCGTTCAGCGCCAGGATGTTGGTCTGGAACGCAATGCCGTCGATCACCGACACGATCTCGGAAATCTTGCGCGAGCTGGCCGAGATGCCGTGCATCGTCGTCACCACTTCCGACACCGCCGAACCGCCGCGCTCGGCCACGTCCGACGCGCTGGCCGCCAGCTGATTGGCCTGGCGCGCGTTGTCCGCGTTCTGCTTGACGGTCGAGGCCAGCTGCTCCATCGAGGCCGCGGTCTCTTCCAGCGAGGCCGCCTGCTGCTCGGTGCGGCTGGACAGGTCCGTATTGCCGGCCGCGATCTCGTGCGAACCGACGTTGATCTCGTCCACGCCGCGACGCACCGCCGACACCGTGCGCGTCAGGCTCTCCTGCATCCGCTTGAGCGCCGCGAACAGCAGGCCGATCTCGTTGGTGTTGCGCGCCTCGATGCGGGCGGTCAGGTCGCCGCCGGCGATGCGATCGAAATGGTGGCCGGCTTCCTGCAGCGGCTGCAGCACGCGGCGGCGCAGGAACACATAGGTGGCGAACACCAGCAGCGCGGCGATGACGCCGCCGGCGCTGACCGCGATCAGCACGAACTGGTAGCGCACCTGGGCGACCTCGAAGGCATCCAGCGTCTTGCTGGCGCGCCAGAAGTCAAAGCCCTCGATGGCGCGCGCGAAGCGGCCTTCCAGCGTGTCCTGCACCATCTGCACCTGCGTCTGGTAGCCGGGCATGTCGCCCTTTTCCAGCGTGGCGGCCAGCGGGTTCAGGCCCTGCTGGATCAGGATGCTGTAGGACTCTTCGATTTCCTTGAGCGATTCGGCCGCGTCGGCGGGCTTGGCCAGGCTCTTGTAGTACTCGTACTCGGCCTGGCCCTTATTCAGGGAGGCCTTCGCCCGCTGCAGCAGGCCGGCGGCTTCGCCGGCCAGGCCCGCCGCCGGCAGGGTCGCCTGGCCGACGTTGCGCACGATGTCCGCGTAATTGGAAGAGGCCGCGCGGCTCAGGCCGTTGAGCGCGTCCTTGTAGCTCAGGACCACCCGGCCGAGCGCGTCGTCCAGT
The DNA here is from genome assembly GCF_043119405.1 of Achromobacter sp. 413638. Classification (NCBI taxonomy): domain Bacteria; kingdom Pseudomonadati; phylum Pseudomonadota; class Betaproteobacteria; order Burkholderiales; family Alcaligenaceae; genus Achromobacter; species Achromobacter sp. 413638. The sequence continues at coordinate 2,379 of NZ_JBICCO010000132.1, read as the reverse complement.
TCCTGCGATTGCTTCAGTTCGGCCAGCGTACCGTTGCTGATGCGCAGGGACAACACGCCCAGCGCGGCACCGATCACCAACATGAAAGAGAAGAACGCCAGCACCCACAACAGGCTGGCGCGTATCGTCATGTTCGCGAAAAACTTGCGCATCACAAGAACCACTCCCTGACTGCAATCGTTGAGGAAAGCGTCACATCGGGTTCAATATGACGCCTCGTCCGTTCATCCTGCCTGCCGCCCCGTTCAGGAGGCGACCTTCTCCACCAGCGCCATCTCGTCGCTGGTCATCATCTTCTCGATATCGACCAGGATGAGCATGCGCTCGTCGACCGTGCCCAGGCCCGTCAGGTACTCCGTGGACAGCGTGGCGCCGAACTCGGGCGCGGGCCGGATCTGGCCGGAGTTGAGCATCAGCACGTCGGACACGCCGTCGACCACGATGCCGACCACGCGGCGCTCGAGGTTCAGGATGATGACCACGGTCTGCTCGTTGTATTCGACGCTGCCCAGGTTGAACTTGATGCGCAGGTCGACGATCGGCACGATGATGCCGCGCAGGTTGGTCACGCCCTTGATGAAGGGCGGGACATTGGCGATGCGGGTCACGGTGGCCGCGTCATAACCGCGGATTTCCTGGACCTTCAGGATGTCGATGCCGTACTCTTCGTCGCCCAGCGTGAAGACCAGGAACTCGCTGCCGACATCTTCATTGCGCGCGGCCTGCGCTTGCGGTTTGGCTGCCATGAGGTTCATTCTCCATCAATTCAAAATGGCTTCGGGCTGCGACCAACGCTCACGGTTGGCGCGCGCCAGCGCGAATACGTCGACGATCAGGGCCACGCTGCCATCGCCCAGGATGGTGGCCGCCGAAATGCCGGGCACCTTGCGGTAATTGGACTCGAGATTCTTGACCACCACCTGGTGCTGGCCAATCAGGTGATCCACCAGCAGCGCGAAACGGCGATCCTCGGCCTGCATGATGACCGCGATGGCCTGGGTGGGATCGGTCTGCGCGCCGCCCACGGAGAACACGCGGTGCATCTCGACCAGCGGCAGGTACTCGCCGCGCACCTGCATCACGCGCTCGTTGCCGGCGACCGAATAGATCTGGTCGTTGGTCGGCTGGAGCGATTCGGTCACATGGTTCAGCGGCAGGATGAAGGTCTCTTCGCCCACCCGCACCGACATGCCGTCCAGGATCGCCAGCGTCAGCGGCAGCACGATGCGCGTGGTGGTGCCGTTGCCCGGCTCGCACGACAGCTGCACGTGGCCACCCATGTCCTGGATGTTCCGGCGCACCACGTCCATGCCCACGCCACGACCGGAGATGTCCGTGACCTTCTCGGCCGTGGAGAAGCCGGGCGCGAAGATCAGTTGCCAGATTTCGTCGTCGGGCGAGTTTTCGTTGACCGGCAGGCCCTGCGACATGGCCTTCTTCAGGATCTTCTCGCGGTTCAGGCCGGCGCCGTCGTCGCTCACCTCGATCACGATGTTGCCGCCGTTGTGCTGGGCGGAAAGCACCAGCTGGCCCACGGGATCCTTGCCGGACGCCACGCGCTTGTCGGGCGTCTCGATGCCGTGGTCCAGGCTGTTGCGCACCAGGTGCGTCAGCGGATCGATGATGCGCTCGATCAGGCTCTTGTCCAGTTCGGTGGCGCGGCCGTAGGTCTGCAGTTCGATCTGCTTGCCCATCTTGCCGGCGATGTCGCGCACCAGGCGCGGGAAGCGGCTGAACACGTAGTCCATCGGCATCATGCGGATGGACATCACGGCTTCCTGCAGGTCGCGCGCGTTGCGCTCGAGCTGCTCCATGCCGTTGAGCAGGCGGTCATGCAGCACAGGATCCAGCGTGGACGCGGTCTGCGCCAGCATGGCCTGGGTAATGACCAGCTCGCCCACCAGGTTGATGATCTGGTCGACTTTCTCCACGCCGACGCGGATGGAAGTCGATTCCTTGTCCGCGTGCGCGGGCGCCGCGCGGGTGGCGCGCGCCGCCTGGGTGATGGCTTCGGCAGCGGCGGCCGACTCGGCCACGGCGGGCGCGGCCGGAGCCGGCGCGACAGCAGCCGGCGCCGGCGCCTGGGCTTGCGCCTGCGCGGCGAACTGCTCGGCCGCCTGCGCGAACTGCTCGACCGGGGCCGCCGGCGCCGATGCGCCAGGAGCCGCCTCGCGGGCGATGTTCAGCTGATCGGCGTCGACGATGAAGCAGCAGACCGCCTCGATATCGTCGGGCGTGCAGGTGCTGTCGACCCAGACGGTCAGCGTGCCATTGGCGCGCTCGCTGGCGCGCACCTGACCCAGGTTGCCCATTTCCTCGAGCAGGGCCTCGGCGTCCTTGTCCGACACCTTGGTGATGCGCACGCGCAGCGGCAGGCCG
>NZ_JBICCO010000131.1:0-12870 GCF_043119405.1 Achromobacter sp. 413638 | reverse complement strand
GCATGGCGCCCGATTTCCCGCCTGCCCGAAGGGTGAGCCCCCAAATGCACGCCTCTCTGCGTTGCGAATGCTCGCCGTGGCGCAGCCACGGCTGCGCTTCGCGCCTTGATAGTCGCACATTTGGGGGCTCATGCGAGGCCATTTTCAGTGTCAACAGGCCCTGGGGCAAGGCGGATCCTGTGATCGCCGTCAAACGACGACCGCGACCATCCTCCGACAATGCCGACAAACCAGCGCCAGAAAAAGGCGCAACGCTGACAAGCGCGGGCAGCCGCGCCGGAAGGAGACACAAGCAATGAGCAGCATGTACGACCATGGGCTGGGCCGTCGCGACGCCAACTACGAGGCGCTGACGCCGGTGGACTTCATCGCCCGCGCGGCCGAAGTGTACGGCGACCGGCTCGCCGTGGTCCACGGCAAGGTGCGCCGCAACTGGCGCCAGACCTACGAGCGCGCGCAGCGCCTTGCAGGCGCGCTGGCGCAGGCCGGCATCAAGCGCGGCGACACCGTGGCCGTCATGCTGCCCAACATCCCGGCCATGGTCGAGGCGCACTTCGGCGTGCCCATGCTGGGCGCCGTGCTCAACACACTGAACACGCGGCTGGACACGCCCAGCGTGCTGTTCATGCTGGGCCATGGCGAGGCCCGCGCCCTCATCATCGACACCGAGTACGCCGAGCTGGCGCAGCGCGCCCGCGCCGAATTCCCGCACCTGGTCGTGATTTCCGTGCACGACCTGGACGGCGCGCCCGCCGCCCTGCCCGGCGCGACCGACTACGACGCCTTCCTGGCCGCCGCGCCCGCCACGTTCGACTGGCAGCCGCCGGCCGACGAGTGGGACGCCATCGCGCTGAACTACACATCCGGCACCACCGGCGATCCCAAGGGCGTGGTCTATCACTATCGCGGCGCGTATCTGAACGCCGTCAGCAACATCCTTGAATGGGACATGCCCAAGCATCCGGTCTACCTCTGGACGCTGCCGCTGTTCCACTGCAACGGCTGGTGCTTCGCCTGGACCGTGGCCGCGCGCGCCGGCGTCAATGTCTGCCTGCGCAAGTTCGATCCCAAGACCGTGTTCGACCTGATCCGCGCCGAAGGCGTGACGCACTACTGCGGCGCGCCCATCGTGCAGAGCGCGCTGGCCAACGCGCCGGCCGAGCTGCGCGCCGGCATCACGCACACGGTCCGCACCATGGTCGCCGGCGCCGCGCCCGCGCCCGCCGTGATCGCCAAGATGAAGGAAATCGGCTTCGAGCTGACCCACGTCTACGGCCTGACCGAGGTCTACGGCCCGGCCGCCGTCTGCGCCCGCCAGGCATCCTGGGACGCGCTGGAAGACGAAGAGCGCGCCTTGCTCAACGCGCGCCAGGGCGTGCGCTATCACCTGCAGGCCGGCGTGTCGGTGCGCGATCCCGAAACCATGCTCGAAGTCCCGGCCGACGAGCAGACCGTGGGCGAGATCATGTTCCGCGGCAACATCTGCATGAAGGGCTACCTGAAGAACGAGCGCGCCACCGAAGACGCCTTCGCCGGCGGCTGGTTCCACACCGGCGACCTGGGCGTGATGACGCCCGACGGCTACATCCGCATCAAGGACCGCAGCAAGGACATCATCATCTCCGGCGGCGAGAACATCTCCAGCATCGAGGTCGAGGACGCGCTCTACCGCCACCCCTCGGTGGCCGCCGTGGCCGTGGTCGCCATGCCCGATCCCAAGTGGGGCGAGACGCCCTGCGCCTTCGTCGAGCTCAAACCCGGCTGCAGCGCCACCGCCGAGGAAATCATCGCGCACTGCAAGCTGCTGCTGCCCGGCTTCAAGGTGCCGCGCGCGGTGCGCTTCGGCGAGCTGCCCAAGACCTCCACCGGCAAGATCCAGAAATTCGAACTGCGCGCGGCCGTGGGCGCCACCAGCGCCATCGACCTGTCCGGCCCCGCCGCCGATCCCAGCAAGTCCGCCTGATTCCAACGACAACCACATATCCAGGAGTTCCGACGCCATGCCGTACCAAGCCCCCGTCAAAGACATGCTGTTCGTGCTCAACCACCTGGCGGGCCTGCCCGCCGTGGCGGCCCTGCCCGGCTTCGAGGAAGCCACGCCCGACACCGCCCAGGCGGTGCTGGAGGAAGCCGCGCACTTCGCCGGCGAGGTGCTGGCCCCGCTGAACCAGCCCGCCGACCGCGAGCCCGGCGCCTGGCGCGATGGCGCCGTCACCACCGCGCCCGGCTTCAAGCAGGCCTTCCGCCAGTACGCCGAGGCCGGCTGGCAGGGCATGAACCACCCCGCCGAATACGGCGGCCAGGGCCTGCCCGGCCTGCTGGGCGCGGCCACCTCGGAAATGCTGAACGCCGCCAACCTGTCGTTCTCGCTGTGTCCGCTGCTGACCAACGGCGCCATCGAGGCGCTGCTGACCGCCGGCTCGGCCGAGCTGCGCGAGCGCTACATCGGCCCGATGATCTCCGGCAAGTGGACTGGCACCATGAACCTGACCGAGCCGCAGGCCGGCTCGGACCTGGCCCTGCTGCGCTCGCGCGCCGAACCGCAAGGCGACGGCAGCTACCGCATCTCCGGCACCAAGATCTTCATCACCTACGGCGAGCATGATCTGGCCGAGAACATCATCCACCTGGTGCTGGCCCGCCTGCCCGACGCGCCCGAGGGCGTGAAGGGCATCTCGCTGTTCCTGGTGCCGAAGTTCCTGGTCAACGCCGACGGCTCGCTGGGCCAGCGCAACGACGTGCACTGCGTGTCCATCGAGCACAAGCTCGGCATCAAGGCTAGCCCCACCGCCACGCTGCAATTCGGCGACGCCGGCGGCGCCGTGGGCTACCTCATCGGCCAGGAGAACCGTGGCCTGGACGCCATGTTCATCATGATGAACGCCGCGCGCTTCGCCGTCGGCATGCAGGGCGTGGCCGTGTCCGACCGCGCCTACCAGCATGCGCTGGCCTATGCCGCCGAACGCGTGCAGAGCCGTCCGGTGGATGGCTCGTCGCGCGAGGCCGTGACCATCATCCACCACCCGGATGTGCGCCGCATCCTGGGCACCATGCGCGCCGTCACCGAGGCCGGCCGCGCGCTGGCCTACTACACGGCCGGCCACGCCGACCTGGCGCACGCTTCGCCCGACGAGAAGGCCCGCGCGCGCCATCTGGCGGTGCAGGAATACCTGGTGCCCATCGTCAAGGGCTGGTGCACCGAGATGTCGATCGAGGTCACCAGCCTGGGGGTGCAGGTGCACGGCGGCATGGGCTTCATCGAGGAGACCGGCGCCGCGCAGTTCTACCGCGACGCGCGCATCCTGGCCATCTACGAAGGCACCACCGCGATCCAGGCCAACGACCTGGTGGGCCGCAAGACGCTGCGCGACGGCGGCGCCGTGGCGCGCTGGCTGCTGGACCAGGTGCGCCAGACCGAGGATGCGCTGCTGGCCCGCAACGATCCGGCCGCCACCCGCGTGGCCGGCCCGCTCAAGGCGGCCCGCGAGGCGCTGGCCAGCGCCGTGGACTACGTGCTGGCCAACGCGGCCGGCAAGACCAACGCCGTGTTCGCCGCGGCCGTGCCCTACCTGATGCTGGCCGGCACCACGCTGGCCGGCTGGCAGATGGCGCGCGCGCTGCTGGCCAGCCTGGACCTCAAGCAGGAAGATCCCGAGTTCCACGCCGCCAAGATCGCCACGGCGCAGGCTTATGCGCTGCACAAGCTGACCCAGGCGCCGGGGCTGGCCGCCGTGGTGCTCGGCTCGGGCGAGTACGAAGTACAGCCCTGACCGGGACGGACCCAGGCTGGCCGCGATCCACGGGCGGCCAGCCTGATCGCTCCCGCATCAACCCGCGGCGTTCTGGCACTGCCCCTCACGCGGCTTCGCGGCCACGCCGCGCGGCAGCGTCGCCAGCCAGAACAACAGGGCCGCCGCGCTGAAGCCCGCGCCCAGCGCGCATACGCCCGGCCAGCCGGCATGCGCGTACACCGTCGTGGCCGCGATCGCGCCCAGGCCGCTGCCAGCCGCGTAGAACAGCATGTAGGCGCCGACCAGCCGGCTGTGCGCCTGCGCGCCGATGCTGAAGATCATGGCCTGGTTGGTCACGTGCAGCGCCTGCAGCGCCACGTCCAGCAGCAGCACGCCCAGCGCCAGCGCCCACAGGCTCCAGTCCAGCAGCGCCAGCGGGATCCACGACAGGCACAGCAGCACGAGGCCCGCGCCCGTGGTGCGCTGGCCCTGCCCGCCATCGGCCAGCCGGCCGGCGCGCGCCGCCATCAGCACGCCGGCCACGCCCACCAGCCCGAACGCGCCGATGGCGGTGTGGCTCAACGCGTGCGGCGGCGCCGACAGCGGCAGCACCAGCGCGGTCCAGAACACGCTGACGGCGGCGAACATCAGCAGCGCGATCATGCCTCGCACCCGCAGCACCGGCTCGGTCAGCACCAACGCATACATGGAGCGCAGCAAGGCCCCATAGCCCATGCCGGCCGACGGCAGCCGGCGGCGCGGCAGGCCCAGCGCCAGCGCCACGGCCAGCAGCGCGGACAGCGCCGCCGACATCAGATAGACCGCGCGCCAGCCCCACAGATCGGCCAGCGCGCCGGACAAGGTGCGCGCCAGCAGCAGGCCGATCACCACCCCGCCCTGGGCCGCGCCGACCACGCGGCCGCGCTCGCCGGGCGCGGCCAGCGCCGCCGACAGCGCCAGCAGACCCTGCGCCATGGCCGTGCCCAGCAATCCCAGCGCGGCCATGCCCGCCAGCAGCCAGCCGGCCCCCGACGCGCTGGCCACCGCCGCCAGGGCCAGCATCAGCAACACCAGCTGGCCGATCATCAGGCGCCGCCGGTCCAGCAGGTCGCCCAGCGGCACCACCAGCAGCAACGCCACGGCGCAGCCGATCTGCGTGGCGGTCACCACCATGCCCACCGCCGCCTCGTCCAGCCCGAACTCACGGCCCATCGCGTCCAGCAAGGGCTGCGCGTAATACACGTTGGCCACGCTGAGCGCGCAAGCCACGGCCAGCAACAGCACCCGCCAGCCGGGCATGGGACTGGCGCTTTCCGCTTGGGACGGGGCTTGGACTTGGGATCGATCCGGGGATGGCATGGTGGGCCTTTAAGGTTTCATAACGAAACCAGAATGCTATGCCTCATGGTTTTATAATGCAACCACTAAATCCGTCAGCGACGGGCCCAAACCCGGGCCCGCGTTTTCCCGCGAGGATCCGGCACATGGTCAAACGCACCAGTTTCGAAGAAGCCGCCTGCCCGGTGGCCCGCTCGCTAGACGCCATCGGCGACGGGTGGTCGCTGCTGATCGTGCGCGACGCCTTCGACGGACTGCGCCGCTTCGGCGAGTTCCAGAAGAACCTGGGCATGGCCAAGAACATCCTCAGCGACCGCCTGCGCACGCTGACGGCGCACGGCATCCTGGAGGCCGCGCCGGCCTCGGACGGCAGCGCCTACCAGGAATACGTGCTCACCGAGAAAGGACGCGGCCTGTTCCCCGTGATCGTGGGCCTGCGGCAATGGGGCGAGGACCACTACTACGGTCCGCGGGAAGCGCACTCGGAACTGATCGACCGCAAGCGCGGCCAGCCGGTGCGCCGGCTGGAGATCCACGCGCAGGACGGCCGCCGCCTGGAGCCGGACGACACCGTCGTGCGCAAGGTGGCGCAGGGCTGAAGCCGCCCGCCGCCGCGCCGCCCGAACGCGCCGTCCGCTACAACGCCGCCGGCCACTGCCCCGTTGCCAGTGACATGGGCGCGTAGTCGCCGAAACGCCAGCGCAGGGCCAGCGCGCCAGGCCGTCGCACCGCCCGCCGCGCCCGCACGCGCCACAGCCGCTCGGCGCCTTCGAAGCTCGCCACCTCCGGTCCCTCCAGCACCAGCTCCGTGGGGCCGCTGAGCTGCAAGGTATCGCCGCGTTCGAAGTCGATGAACAGCAGGCCCGCGCGCGGATTGGCTGCCAGATTGCCCAGCGTGTTGAAGTAACGGTTGCCGGAGAAGTCAGGGATCGTCAGCACGTCGCCGTCGACCCGCACGAAGCCCGGCCGCCCGCCGCGATGCGATATGTCCACCTGGCGTCCGCCCTCGGGCGTGTCCGCGTAGCTGGCCACGAAGAACGTGTCCGACCGTCGGATCAACGCGGCGGCCGCGGCATCCAGCCCCGCCGATTCCCGCGCGCCGCCGGCGAAGCGCAGGCCGGGCGCGCGCGAAAAATGCCATTCGCGCGTCTGGATGTACTGCGGACAGTTGCCGAAGGACTGTCCCACCGTCACCTCGAAACGCTTGCCGTCCCAGGCCGACACCAGGCCATTGACGCGGTTGCGCCTGCGCGTCTGAAGCTCGATGCCGAGCAAGCCCAGCGCCTTGCCCGGCCCCAGTCCCGCCGCCAGCGGATCATCGGCGTCCGGCATGGCCGCCACGCGCAGCACCCTGGGGTCGGGCGACCAGGCGAAGCCCGGCTCGCCTTCCAGCGCGCCGGCCCAGGGGTCGCCCGCCGGATCCACCGCCCCCGCCAGCAGCAGCGGCAGCTGCGCGTAGAAGTCGCGGTGCTGATCAGGCATGTAGTCGCGCAGCACCTTGGGGCCGATCTGCGCCATGCGCGCGGCCACGCCCACGTGCTCCTGCAGCAGGCGCTCGCCGGCGTGCCAGGGCGAAGCCGGCATCTCGACCGGGGCGGGATCGGGCTGGATTACGGTAGTCATTGACGGAGCCTCGCGCGCTCAGGCGGCCCGCAGGCCGACGTGGGAAAAGACCATGGGCACGAAGCCCGGCAGCGCCTCGACCCGCGCCAGCCAGGCGCGGACGCGTGGATAGTCCTGCAGCGACACGTTGCCCTCGGGCGCCAGCGCCACATAGGCGTAGCAGGCCACGTCGGCGATGGTGGCGGCTTCCCCGGCCAGCCAGTCGCGGCGACCCAGCTCGGCGTCCATCACGGCCAGCAGCGCATGGGTGCGCGCCTGCGCCGCGCCGCCGGGATCGGGCACGCCGAACAGCGTGGCCAGCCGCGCCGCGTTCGGCCCCGAGGCCAGCTGTCCGGCAGCCACCGAGAGCCAGCGCTGCACGGCGGCGGCGCCCAGCGCATCCTCGGGCAACCAGCGGGCCTGGCCCTGGTAGCGCTTGGCCAGATAGACCAGGATCGCGTTGGAATCGGCGATCACCGCGCCCTCGTCCTCCAGCACCGGCACCTGACCGAAGGCGTTCAGCGCCAGGAACGGCGGCTGCTTGTGCTCGCCGCCGCGCAGATCGACATCGACGCGGCGATACGGCAGGCCGAGCAGCGACAGCAGCAGCGTGACGCGGTGCGCATGGCCGGACAAGGGAAAGGAATAAAGCGTGATGGCGGGTTCGGACATGGCCGGCCTCTGGAAACGGGAACAGGCAACCATGTTGAACCCGCGAGGCGCCGGCGGGAATGACCGGCGGCGGCAAGACTGTCTTGCACGGCGTGAAAGAAACGGCGGACGAAACAGGAAATGCGCCGCCGTCGTGGCGGCGCCGGTCGCGCGTCAAGCGGGCAGCAAGGCCAGATCGCGCCGCAATGCCTGGACGCAGAAATCGACGAAGCTGCGCACCTTGGCCGACCCGCGCCGCCCTTCCGGATGCACCACGTGCACCGGCACCGGCGGCAGCTCGTAGTCGCGCAGCACCACGCGCAGCGCGCCGCTGGCCAGGTGCGGCGCCACCTGATAGGACATCACCTGCGTCAGGCCCCAGTCCTGGCGCGCGGCCAGCACCGCCGCCTGGAACGAGGTGACGGTCAGCTGCGAATCCACGTCCACGCGGCGGGGTTGCCCGTCCTGCAGGAAGCGCCATTGCGGCCCCCTGCCCTCCATAGCCGCGGTGATGGTGCAGTAGCGCGTCAGCGCGTCCGGGTCTTGCGGCACGCCGTGACGCTCCAGGAAGGCCGGCGAGGCGCAGACCACGCGCCGCACGTGCCCAACTGGCACCGCCGTCAGCGTCGAATCCGGCAAGGCGCCGATGCGCACCGCCACGTCCACGCCCTCGTCCAGCAGATTGACGACGCGGTCCACCAGCAGCGTGCGCAGCGAGACCTGTGGATGCGCGCGCAGATAGTCCATGACCACCGGCATCACGTGCAGCTCGCCGAACAGCGCCGGCGCGGTCAGGCTGAGCGCGCCGCGCGGCGCGGCCATGACGCCGGCAGCCGCGTCGTCGGCCTGTTCAACCTCTTCCAGGATGCGGCGGCAATCATCCGCGTAGCGTTGGCCGGCCTCGGTCAGCCGAAGGCTGCGCGTGGTGCGCAACAGCAGCAGCACGCCCAGCCGCCGCTCCAGCGCGGCCACGCTGCGCGTGACCGAGGGCGCCGACATCCGCAGCCGGCGCGCGGCGGCCGCGAAGCTCTGCGCCTCGGCCACCGCCAGGAACACGGTCATTTCTTGGAATCGGTTCACGGTCCGCGTTCTCCGGTTGCGGGCGCGGCCCGGATGGCGAGCGGCGCGTAAGCAATGCCCGACATGATAGCCGCGCGCGCGCCCGGCTCAGGCCTCGAATTCGCGCGCCAGCCAGTCCAGAAAGGCGCGCACCGGCGGATGCCGTTCTCGCCCCGGCGCGCACAGCGCGGTATAGGCCGCGCCCGGCACACGGACCTCGGGCCGCAGCGGCGCCAGCGCCCCCAGCCTGACGCTGTCGGACACCATGACCGAGCTGGCCAGCACCAGGCCCTGCCCGGCGATGGCCGCCTGCAGCGCGTAGTGTTCTTCCTCGTAGGCATGGATGGCGGCGGGCTTGCGCCAGCGCGGCAGGCCGGCCGCCTCGCACCATTGCCGCCAGCCCTCGTCATACAGCCGCGAATCGCGCCAGCGCACCGTGACCAGCGCGGGCGCTTCCCGGCCGGCGCGCGCCCCGCCCAGCCTCGCGGCCAGGGCCGGCGCACCGTACACGCCGAAGGACTCGGGCAGCGAGCAGGCCGCCACCAGCGCCGGATAGCGCTTCTGGCTATAGCGGATGGCCACGTCCACGCTGGCGTCCTGCAGCAGGTCCACGGGCCGCGCATTGGCGTCCAGCCGAAGCTGGTATTGCGGGTATGCCTGATGGAAACGCCCCAATCGCGGCACCAGCCACAGCGCGGCGAAGGAATGCGTGGTGGAGACCGTCAACGCGCCCGCATCCGGCGCCGGCCGCAGCGCGTCCAGCGTCTGCGCGATATCCAGCAGCGCGCCATGCACGCCGGCGAACAGGCTGGCGCCCCTCTCGGTCAGGCGCACGCCGCGCGGCACGCGCTCGAACAGCGCGACGCCCACGCGCTGTTCGAGCGCCTTGACCTGGTGCGACACGGCCGTGGGCGTGACCGCCAGCTCCGCCGCCGCGAGCTTGAAGCTGCGCAGCCGCGCGGCCGATTCGAAGGTGCGCAGCGCGGTCACGGGCAGATTGGCGAACATGGCTAAGGCAAACCTTACAGATGATTTTTTCTCATCTTAAAGCAGGATTCCTCATTTGTCCGGCGCCGCCAGAAGACCCTAAATTCCATCCTGAAAACGGCGCCTTCGCCGTTCATGAACAAGGATCACAACATGAATTCAGATCATCAATCCAACCGCCTGCTCATCCTGGTGGGCAGCCCCCGCCGCGACGGCAACAGCGCCGCGCTGGCCGAAGCCGCCCGGCGCGGCGCCGAGACCGCCGGCATCTCGGCCGAACTGCTGTTCCTGGACGACCACATCAAGCATTTCCTGACGGACCTGCGGCATGCGCCGGCGCCGGACGACGGCTACGACGAACTGTTCCTGCGCCACTTCCTGCCGGCGCGCGGCGTGCTGTTCTGCACCCCCATCTACTGGTACGGCATGTCGGCGCAGACCAAGGCGTTCTTCGACCGCTCGTTCAGCCACTACGCAGGCTCGGGCAACGGCCCGGAAGACGTGAAGACCCGCATGCAGGGCAAGCGGCTGGGGCTGGCCGTGGCGTCCGAGGAAACCTATCCGGGCGCGGCGCTGGGCATCGTGCACCAGATCCAGGAATTCGCGCGCTACACGCATTCGGACTTCGTCGGCTTCGTGCATGGCGCCGGCAACAGCCGGGGCGAGATCGCGGCCGATCCGCGCCAGCCGCTGCTCGCCGCACGGACGCTGGGCGCCGAATTCTTCACGCGCAAATACTCGGACTACCGGATAGAGACGCCGCGCAGTCACACCGTATGGGAGTCGCCGGCAGCGGCGCCCACTGCCCGCGCGTGAGCCAGCCCAGCGCGATCGGCCATAGCGTGTCGCGGAAGCGCTCGTGGAAGAAGGCGAAATGGCCGATCGACGCCAGGCCCATCGACGCCGGCGAAAGCCGCAGATGGGTGCGGGCGCTGCCGCTGTAATAGGCCAGCAGCCGGTCGATGGCGGCCTCGGTGCCGAACTCGTCGTCCGTCACGCTCAGCGCCAGGATCGGCGCCGTCACCGCCGCCATGGTGGCCACGCGCGGATCCGTGCCGTCGGCCGGCGCGCCGCGCGCCTCGAAGCGCGGCCCCATGAAACTCCAGTCGCGCACCACGCCGCGCGGCGTGTCCTCCAGCCAGCCCAGCCGCCGGCCGGGAAAGTAGCCCAGGCAGGCGGTCAGGACCGGCATGGCCAGGTGCCATTTGGCCAGCATGCGCAGCCGGCGTTCCGGCGCGTAGTCGCGCCAGTAGGCGTACTGCGCCCCCATGGTGAAGATGCGCCGCAGGCGATGGCTGGACGGCGCCAGCCCGGTCACGAAGCCGCCGATACTGTGCGCGGCCACGTCCACCGGCTGGCCGGGAAACTCGCGCCGGGCATAGGTCAGCACCGCCTCGAAATCCTTCTGGCCCCAGTCCATCCAGGACGCCTGGAAGCCGCGCATCGACGCCGGCCGCGATTCGCCGATGCCGCGATAGTCGTAGGTCAGCACGTCGAAGCCGTGGCCGTGCAGGTATTCGGCGAAGCGCGAGTAATAGCGGCAGCGCACCGAGGTCGCGGCGTTGATGATGACCAGGCCCGGTCCGGCGTCCCTGCCGCAGCCATGGCCACCGCGCGCGGCGCCGGCGGGTTGCGCCACGCCGTCCCGCGCGCGCGGCGGATGGCGCCAGAGGAAACCGCCCAGCGCGGTCGCGTCGGCGGTCGGTATCGTGATGCGTTGCGGCTGGCTCATGGCATTCCTCAATATCAATCGAAAAAACAGGCATGCGCACATGCAGATTCATTAGATATTGGGAAAATTCTCCTCTCAAGCGATTAATGGTTGTCCATTACATGACTTTCAGGAATGCCATATCGGCCTTTCAGGGCAGCCGGACGGCAGCCGAGGCCTTGCGGAACACGCCCGGCGTGCTGCCGTAGACCTGCTTGAACACCCGCGTCATATGCGCCTGATCGGCGAAGCCCACGGCATGCGCGGCGTCGGCCAGCGGCAGGCCGCCGCGCAGCAGTTCGCGCGCCCGCGCCACGCGCCAGTTGCGCAACCAGGCCTGCGGCGGCAGGCCGTAGCGGCGCGCGAACTGCTTGACCAGCGTGGTGCGGTGGCGGGCCTGCGCCCGGGCCAGCGCCTCCAGGTCCGGCGCGCAGGCCGGATCCTGCGCCATGCGCGCGCGCAGCTGGTCGCAGACATCCTCATCCTCGGACGCCATCGGCCCGGCGGCGCGCGCGTGCCCGCGCAGCAGCGCGAACAGCGCGGCCGAGATGCGCTCGGCCCGGCCCGCTTCGTCCATGTCTTGCGGCGCCAGCGCCGCCAGCCATTGCGCGCACAGCGCGGGATCGCGGATCACCGGACCGTCGAACGCCGCCGCCGCGCCCAGCAGCGCGCGCGCGTGGTCATCGAGCCAGGAAGGCTCCACGTAGAGCATGCGATAACCCAGTGGCGTCTCGGACGTGCCGCCGGTATGCACGTCGCCCGGCGCGATCACGACCAGATCGCCGGCCTGAGCCAGATGCGGTGCATCGCGCACGGTGAAGGCGCAGGCGCCATAGTCGATCGCGCCGATCGACCAGGCGTCATGGAAATGAGGCCCATAGCGATAGGCGCGCAGGTCGGTGATGAGCACGTCGCCGGGCAGGCCGGCGCCGCAATGCCAGATATGTTGGGAAACCGCCATCGATACAAGAACCGGATCCGGCCGTGTCGGCCGGGGCCGGTTTCCTAGCCCTGACCCGCCGCGTATCCATCCGAATTCAGGGATCGCGCCAACAGCCATGCGTTGCGGGGATGCTCCCCCACCCGGCGGATGGCATACGGCCACCAGTCGGCGCCGAACGGGAGATACACCCGCAGGTTATAGCCCATCGCGCGCAGGGCCAGCTGCCAGTCGGTGCGCACGCCGTACAGCATCTCGAACTCGAACTCGTCGGGCGCCCAGCCACGTTCGCGCGCCAGGGCCATGAGCGCGCCGGCCAGCCGATCGTCATGGGTGCCGAACACCGGCAGGAAGCCCGCCGCGCGCGCCTGCGGCGACAGCATGATCGCGGCCGCCTCCAGATAGGCCGCGTCGATGCGCGCGCGGCCGCGATGGTCCAGCGCGCGCACCGGGAAGGCCCCCTTGACCAGGCGCAGCGAGGTGCGCTGGCGCACCGCCCACTCCAGGTCCGGCAAGGTGCGCAGGCGCCGCGCCTGTAGCGTCAGGCCCGCCGGCAAGCCGTCGTCCAGCAGTTCCCGATGCAGCGCGCAGGTACGCTCGCGGATGCCGTCGTCCTCCATGTCCAGCACCACCCAGTCGCGCCCCCCGCCGGCGGCCCGCCGCGCCGCCGACGCGATGCGCCGCGCATTGTCGCGGCCCAGCGCGTCGCTGTGCGCGTAGCCGATGGCGGTGGGATCGATCGACACATGCACGTCCAGGCCCGCCGCCTCCAGCGCGCGGCAGGCGGCGACGGTCTGCTCGACGGTCTGTTCGATGATGGCGGGGTCGGCGACGTATTCGCCCAGGTAGAA
>NZ_JBICCO010000130.1:0-13029 GCF_043119405.1 Achromobacter sp. 413638 | reverse complement strand
CCCCCCCCCCCCCCCCCCCCCCCCCCCCCCCCCCCCCCCCCCCCCCCCCCCCCCCCCCCCCCCCCCCCCCCCCCCCCCGGGGCGTTTGCATTGAGCCGGTCGTGACCGGGACGGGATTTGACATCTGCGCGCGCATCGCTATACTTAATCGTAAATCGCAATAAACACTAAACATCATGTCCGACTTCTCCCGCATCGAACTTTCCTACGCCGGCGGCGATGGCCAGGCCGTCGCGCATCCAGTCCGCTTCCTCGGCTTTCCCGGCGGCGAGCGCCATGTCTGGATCGGCGAGGGCGCGGGCGGAGCCGGGCGCGCCTACACCATCGACGCGCGCATCTATTCCTCGGACGCGGTCATGGACCTGCTGCTGCTGAACGACGCGCTGCGCCGCGTGGCGGGCGAGGGCGCGGCCGTGACGCTGCGGCTGCCCTATCTGCCCTATGCGCGCCAGGACCGTGTCACGGTCGCGGGCGAGCCGCTGTCGGTCAAGGTGTTCTGCACTTTGATCAACGCCATGAAGTTCGACCGCGTGGTGGTGGCCGATCCGCACAGCACGGTCGCGCCGGCGCTGCTGGACCGCGTCGAGATCGAATCGGCCGAGGGCTTCCTGGGCCAGGTGCTGGCCCTGCCTGAATTCGCGGGCGGCGTGGCGCTGGTGGCGCCGGATGCCGGCGCGCACAAGCGCGTGCTGGCCCTGGGCGAACGCTTCGGCGCGCCGGTGGTGTGCTGCGCCAAGCTGCGCAATACCGCCACCGGCAAGCTCAGCGGCGCGCGCGTGCTGGACGAGGTGCCGGACCTGCCGCTGCTAGTGGTGGACGACATCTGCGACGGCGGCGGCACCTTCGTCGCGCTGGTCGCGCTGCTGCGCCGGCACAGCGACCGGCCGCTGGGCCTGTACGTGACGCATGGCCTGTGCACCAAGGGCGTGGCGCCGCTGCGGGACTACGCAAGGCTGTATACGGCCTATCCGCGCGACCCCGCGCTCTGGACGCCGCGCGGCGACATCTTCCAGGCCATCGACGCGGCGCCGCAGGCGGCCATCGCGGCGTGAATCCGAATCCACACTGAACAACCCCACCCAGTCGAGCAGAACCATGTCCACCCTGAATCCCCTGACCCAGATCGACTTCTACAAGAGCGGCCACATCTTCCAATACCCGGCCGGCACCGAGAGCGTCTACTCGAACTTCACGGCGCGTTCCGACAGGCTGGCGCCGGTGCTGCGCTCGGGCCTGGCGCCGTTCGAAGGCAAGGTGGTGTTCGTGGGCCTGCAGGGCTTCGTCAAGGAATTCCTGATCCAGGCTTTCGACGCAGGCTTCTTCCGCCTGCCCAAGGCGCAGGCCGTGCGCCAGTACCGCCGCCGCATGGACAATGCCCTGGGCCCGGGCGCCGTGCCGGTCGACCACATCGCGGCCCTGCACGACCTGGGCTACCTGCCTGTGCGTATCAAGGCGCTGCCCGAAGGGTCGCGCGTCAACATCAAGGTGCCGCTGTTCACGGTGCGCGAGACCCGCAAGGAGTTCGCCTGGCTGACCAACTACCTGGAAACCGTGCTGTCCAATTTCAACTGGAAGCCGATCACGGTGGCCACCATCGCCCATGAATACCGCCGGTTGCTGGAGGCCTATGCCGACCTGACCGGCGCCGACGCCGCCTTCATCGACTGGCAGGCGCACGACTTCTCGGCGCGCGGCCTGTCCGGCCCCGAGGATTCCATGCGCGCCGGCTTCGCCCACCTGTGCTCGTTCACGGGCACCGACACCGTGGCGGCCATCGACTACGCCGAGCAGTACTACGGCGCCGATTCCGACCGCGAACTGGTGGGCGGCAGCGTGCCGGCGACCGAGCACAGCGTGATGAGCATGGGCGGCAAGCTGGACGAGATCGGCACTTTCCGCCGGCTGATCACCGAGGTCTATCCCTCGGGCATCGTGTCCATCGTGTCCGACACCTGGGACTTCTGGCAGGTCATCACCGAATACGCCAGCGCGCTGAAGGCCGAGATCCTGGCGCGCGCGCCCAATGCGCTGGGCCAGGCCAAGGTGGTGTTCCGGCCGGATTCCGGCGATCCGGTCAAGATCCTGACGGGCTATCTGCCGGACGAGTTGGCGGGCGATGCCGACGCGGACGGCATGTACACCGTCAAGGACACGGGCGGCAAGATCACCGAGGCCGAGCGCAAGGGCGCCGTGGAATGCCTGTGGGACATCTTCGGCGGCGACCTGACCGCCAAGGGCTTTCGCGTGCTGCATCCGCGCGTGGGCCTGATCTACGGCGACTCGATCACGCTGAGCCGCGCCGAGCGGATCCTGGAACGCCTGCGGATCAAGGGCTATGCCTCGACCAACTGCGTGTTCGGCGTCGGCTCCTACAGCTATCAGTACCTGACCCGCGACAGCTTCGGCATGGCCATGAAGGCCACCTGGGGCATGGTCAATGGCGAGGCGCGCGAGCTGTCCAAGGATCCCAAGACCGACAGCGGCACCAAGAAGTCGGCGGTGGGCCTGCTGCGCGTCGAGCGCGAGGGCGACGACTATGTGCTGCATGATCGCCAGACGCCCGAGCAGGAGGCCGGCGGCCTGCTGCAAGACGTGTTCGTCGACGGCAAGCTGGTGCGCGAGCACACGCTGGCCGAGATCCGCGCCCGCCTGCGCAACGGCGGCTGAGCGGCGCCGCGCGCCCTGGCGCCGCCCGCTGGCGGGCCGGCGCGCGACGTTGTCGCTTGTTGAAAACAAGCCTGTCATACTTGCGCGACGAGACATCCGCGCAAACAGAGGCGGCGGAATCGGCGCATGCGGTTCCGTCCCTCGACCTCTCCAGAGTTCCGGGATGACCAAGACCGCCACCGCCCATGAACGCCCCATCCTGACCGTGGACGTGGCGCTGCTTGCCCTGATCGATCAGCGCCTGCACGTGGCCCTGGCGCCGCGCGCGGCGGCCCCGTTCAAGGGCCAGTTGGCCTTGCCGGGCGGCTATGTGCGCGTCGACGCAGACGCCGATACGGACCAGACCGCCCGCCGCGTGCTGCGCGAGAAGCTGGGCTTCGAGCCGGCCCATCTGGAGCAGGCCTGCACCGAGTCCGGCCCCGCGCGCGATCCGCGCGGCTGGTCCGCGTCGGTGGTGTACCTGGCGCTGCATGCCGCCGACGCGCTGCAACCGCTGGCGGACGACGGCCGCATCACGCTGCACGATATCGAGGCGCTGCCGGCGCTGGCGTTCGACCACAACCGCCTGATCGCGCTGGCCGCGCAGCGCCTGCGCGCGAAGTCGGCCTATACGTCCATCGTCGCGCATCTGCTGCACGACGAATTCACCATTCCCCAGGTCCAGGCGGCCTTCGAGGCCGTGACCGGGCATCGCATGAATGCCGCCAACTTCCGCCGCAAGATCCTGGAAACGGGCGCGCTCAGGGAAACCCGCATCGTGCCGGCGGCCTACCGGCCGGCGCAGGCCTATCGGTTGGCCGAGCCCCTGACGGACTTCGGCCAGAATCTGGCGCGCTGAACGGGCGTCGCCGTAGCGCGGGATCGGACGGCGCTACGCCAGCGCCAGGGCCCGCGCCGCGCCCGCCGCCGGCGCGGCCGCGCGCTCAGGCCAGGGTCTTGCCGGCCGGCGCCCGCACCTCGTCGCAACGTTCGCACAGGCCGGCATCGTCCGACAGCGATGGCATGTGCCGGCGGCAGCACGGGCAGGCGGGCCTCGCGGTGGGCTGCAAGCGCGGTTCCGCGTCGCGCGCGAGGCACGTCGCGGGTGCCAGACGAGAAACAATCGCAACAATATCTTTCGCGTCAGCGCGAGGGTCTCGGGCCGCCAGCCGCGCGGCGCGAAGCCGTCCTGGCCCTTGCCAGCGCTGGCGATGCCTCGCATCCACGGCAGGCCGCGCGCGGCAGCGCGGCGCCAGGCAGGCGCGACGGGCCATGTTTCAGCGCGCAGCGCACGCTTTGTGATCCGGACCCCGGCCATTAGGATGCGCGCTCGACGATTCCATCACGCATTGCCACCAAGGACCGATCCATGACCCTGCCGCGACCGCGCCACGCCTTGACCGCCCTGACGCTCACGCTGACCCTGACGGGCTGCGTCAGCCCGTCATTCATGACGAGCAAGGAAGGCACCATGGACGACCCACGCTACGCGCAGCTGCTCGACCTGATCGGCGAGGCGCTGAAGGACGACATGGCCGTGGTGCTGGTGGCCGACATCATGCCGCACGCGTCGCTGAAGGACGCGCTGACCATGACGCAATGGACCCCGACCGTGATCTGGATGCACGAGAAGGAGCCCAGGGTGACCTTCAGCCGCAAGTTCCAGACCAACTCGTTGAAGCGCGATCCCAAGGAAACCTATCTGTTCGGCGCGTTCGAGGTGCACATCCTGCCGCCCGGGAAGTACTTGCTGACCGGCGGCGACGACTACAAGCTCAACGCCCTGCTGGATCAGGTCGGCGCGCGCAGCGGGCCGGTCGGATCGGGCCGGGGCGCCAACGGCACCGCCTATCTGTCGCCCGAGCTGTATCGCCAGTTCTACCGGGAAGCCGCGTGGCGCGACGCCACCACGCATACCCAGACCAAGACGCGCCAGGTCTGCACCGCCGTGCACGCGGCCTCGGGCGCCTGCGTGAGCTGGGGCGAGCAGCAATACAACGAGACCTCGGCGGGCATGCCGGCGGGCTATTACGAACAGACCGATTCGCGCGACATTCCCGCGATCAAGGTGCAGGCGCGCATCCCGCCGGCGCAGGCATTGGCCAGCTTCACGCTGAAGGGTGGCCAGCTGGTGCTGAGCCAGCGCATGCACCTGAAGACGCCGAGCTACAAGTTCCGCCAGCCGGCCTGCCGCGCGGTCGATCCCAAGATGATCGAATGCCCGCTGGAAGACCTGACCGTCTACACCCGCCCGGCGCCGATGGAGTTCGCGCAGCAGCTGATCGCGCGGCGCGTGAACGTCAGCGACAAGCACCGCGAGATGCTGTCCGGAATGCAGCCCATGCAGATCACGCCGCTGGGCAGGCAGGGCATGGAAGATCCGATCTGGGGCGTGCCGCTGTCGCTGGGCAAGGGGAAGTAAGGGACGCTGGCGGGATACGTAATTGAGTCTCAAAAAATAGGATATAGATCCCGAATAGTGGGTTGATGGCCGGCTTCCGGTGATATTCTGGCCTCGCTTGATCAGGGCGCGGCGGCGCGCCCGCATCGGCGATGACGGGGGCACCAGCCATGACGACGCTTGCGCAACAGCCGGCTTTCAACCAGTTCCTCGGCGCGGTCGATGCCGCGCTCCGCGCGCGGCTCGACCCGCCGGCATTGCTAGACCGGGTAGAAGACGGGGCGCGGCGGCTCGTGTCACGCGATGACTGGCTGCCCGAGACGGCCGCCCGGCCGCATCCCGTCCACTACCGGCAATACCTGCTCTATTGCGATCCGCGCGAACGCTACTCGGTGGTGAGCTTCGTCTGGGGGATCGGCCAGCGCACGCCGATTCACGATCACATGACCTGGGGCGTCATCGCCATGTTGCGTGGCGCCGAGCGCGCGGAGCGCTATGAACGCGCGGCGCCCATGCGGCTGCTGGGCGAGTCCGTGCTGCTGCCGGGCGATGTCGACCGCGTGTCGCCGCGACTGGGCGATATCCATCGCGTGAGCAATGCCTGCGATGACCGGGTCTCGATCAGCATCCATATCTACGGCGGCAATATCGGCCGCATCCCGCGCCATGTCTACGACGTTGATACCGGCGCGCGGCGCGCCTTCGTTTCGGGATACGCCAACGCCGACGCGGCGGCGGCCGGGTTCGCGCGCCTGGACTGAGGCGCGCGGCGGGCAAGCCCCGTGCGCCATCGCCGGCGTCGCCGCGCGCCCGCGCACGGTTCGCACCCTGTTCAAAGTGTCAGTTTCGCTGCCCGGGAAAGGCGCTGAGAATGGCTGGAAGAAATAGGGAATCAAGATCCTGACGCACGGGACGCATGCAAAGGGGAAGAGGATGAAGATCACCGCTGTCGAAACGCTGGCCTGCGATGCCGGCTGGCGCAATTACCACTTCGTGAAGGTCAGCACGGATGCCGGCGTGACCGGCTGGAGCGAATACGACGAGGGCTTTGGATCACCCGGCGTGTCGGCGGTGATCGCGCAGTTGGCGGGCGCCATCGTCGGGCAGTCCTATGCCGGGCCGCAGCGCTTCCACGCGGATGTCTACGCCCGCACCCGGCCAGCAGCGGGCGGGGTCGTGGGCGAAGGCATCGGCGCGTTGGAAAACGCGCTGCTCGACGCCCATGCCAAGCGCCTGGGCGTGCCGTGCTACGAGGTGCTGGGCGGCAAGGTGCGCGATGCGTTGCGCGTGTACTGGTCGCACTGTCCGGCATGGCGCATCAACCATCCGCAGCACTATGGCCCCGCCATCACGGACCTGGCCGGCGTCGAGGCGGCAGCGGCCCAGGTGCGCGAGCGCGGCTTCTCTGCATTGAAAACAAACCTGTTCATCCACGACGAAGGCCCGTCCTTCGCCTGGCGGCCCGGGTTTTCCTCGCCGTTCTCGCCCGAGCTGAACGTGGACCGCCGCGTGATCCGCAATCTGCGCGCCACGCTGGAAGCGCTGCGGCGCGGCGCCGGTGATGACATCGACATCCTCGTCGACCTGAACTTCCACGCCAAGACCGAGGGCTATCTGAAGATCCTGCGCGCGATCCAGGATTTCGATCTGTTCTGGGTCGAGCTGGACAGCTACAGCCCGGACGCGCTGGCGTTCATTCGCGGGCAGAGTCGCTTTCCCATCAGTTCCTGCGAGACGCTGTTCGGCGGACGCGAGCTGCTGCCCTTCCTGCGGCGGCAGGCCGTGGACGTCGCCATCATCGACACCGTCTGGAACGGGGCCTGGCAAGCGATGAAGATGGCCGACCTGTGCGATATCCACGAAGTCAACGTCGCGCCCCACAACTTCTATGGGCACTTGTGCACGTTCATGAACGCGCACTTCGCCGCGGCGGTGCCGAACTTCCGCATCATGGAAACCGATATCGATCGCCTGGCCTGGGACGACGCGTTGTTCACGCACGCGCCGCAGTACCGCGATGGACACCTGATCGTGCCCGACCGGCCGGGGTGGGGCACCGAACCCGATGAGGCCGCATTGCGCGCGCATCCGCCGAAGCCGCATGGGCTGATCTACGCGCGCAAGCACTGACCCGGCTTGCCGGATTCCTGTTTCCGCTTTTTCCCGGGGCGCGGCCATGCGGTGTCCATGCCCCGCGCTCATCCTCCCTCTATCAGGAGCAAGCACCATGATGAACAACTGGACGGATCAACTGGCCAACTTGCGGACGGGCGCCAAAGCGCTGGCGCAGGCCAACCCCGCCGTGGTCCAGGCCTACGCCGGGCTCAACCGGGCGCTGGGCGAGGGCCAGGCCCTGGACGCCAAGACCCGGGAGCTTATTGCCCTGGCCGTCGCGGTGACGACCCGCTGCGACGGTTGCATTTCCTCGCATGCCGCGGCCGCGAGGCAGGCCGGCGCCAGTCAGCAGGAGGTCGCCGAGGCGCTGGGCACGGCCATCGCGTTGAACGCGGGCGCGGCCTATGTGTATTCGGCCCGCGCGCTGGAGGCCTACAACCAGTTCGAGCAGGCGTAGACCGGCATCGGCAATGGCGGCGCGGCGGGGTCGCGCGCCCAGGCACAACAAGGGGAAAGACATGAAACCGGCAATCCTATTGCTGAAACTGATCGGGCTCGCTTGCGCGGCCAGCCTCTCGACGCTGGCGCAGGCCGCGTGGCCGGAGGATAAGCCCATCCGGCTGGTGGTGCCCTTCACCGCCGGCGGCACCGCCGACGCGTTGGGCCGCAGCCTGGCCCAGCAGCTCGCCAAGGAGCTGGGGCAGACCATCATCGTCGAGAACAAGCCCGGCGCCGGCAGCATGCTGGGCACCCGCGAGGTCGCCGGCGCCAGGCCGGATGGCTACACGCTGCTGCTCGGCACGACCGCCAACGTCTTCAACAAGTATTTCTACAAGAAGCCCCTGTACGACCTGCAACGCGACCTGACTCCAATCAGCCAGCTGGTGGAAATCCCCAACTTTCTCGCGGTCAATCCCAAGCTTCCCATCGAGACGCTGGCTGAACTGATTCGCTACGCGCGCGCGCATCCGGACCAGCTCAGCTGCGCCCATTCCGGCATCGGCGCTTCGCCCTTCGTGGCCTGCGAGCTTTTCAAGAAGATGGCCCAGGTGCGGATCGTCAGCGTGCCGTATCAGGGCGGTACGCAGGCGATCTCGGACGTCATCGGCGGCACGGCGTCGCTGGTGTTCCAAAGCGAGGCGCTGTCCTATATCCGCGCGGGACAGCTGCGTCCCATCGGCGTGACGACGGCCAGCCGCTCGCCGTTCCTGAAGGACACGCCGGCGATCGCCGAGCAGCTGCCGGGCTATGAAGTGTCCGCCTGGTACGGATTGCTTGGGCCAGCGGCGCTGCCGTCCGAGATTTCGGCGCGGCTGGCGCAGGCGGTGATGCAGATCCTGCGCAGCCCGGAGATGCAGGAGCGGCTGGCCCTGGTCGGTGGCGTGGCGGTCGGCAGCGAGCCCGCCGCGTTCAAGAAGAAGCTGGACGCCGACCTCGCGTTCTACGACCAGGCCATCCCGGCGCTGGGCGTCAACGCCGACTGAGCGCGGGGCGGCGTGCCTTCGCGCCGGGCGCGCCGCCCTGTCTGCGCTCCAATACGGTTTGCAGCAGCTCCACCAGCTCGCCCACGATGCCCTCGCGTTCCCTGGCGTAGATCGACACCACGATCGGCGCCTCGGCGGGGAAGCGCGCATAGGGCCGGACGCGATAGCCGGTCACGGCGTTGCGGGGCAGCAGCGACAGCCCGATGCCCGCCTCGACCGCGATCAGCACGTTGTGCAGGCTGCTGCCGGAAAACGCGTTGTACCAGCGCAGCCGCTCGCGCTCCAGGCGCTCGAACATGGCGTCGCGATACAGCCCGCCGGGCGGAAACGTCACCAGCGGCACGGGGGAGGGCCAGGCGCGCGGCGCGTTCAGGCTTTCGAACCAGGCCATGGGTTCCGGGAACGAGGACCGGCAGTCGGGGCCGGCGGCGGCTTCCTTGACGATGACGATATCGAATTCCCCGCCCCGGTAGCGCTGGGTGAGATCGCGGCTCAGGCCGTCCGTCACGTCCAGATGGATTTCCCGATGGCGTCGTGAAAAATCGCGGAAGGTCGCGGCCATCGCCGCGTTGACCAGGTCCTCGGGCACGCCGATGCGCAGCGGCGCGGTGCCGGCCGGATCGCCCAGCGCCGCCTGCGCCTCCTGCTGCAGGGCGAGGATCCTGCGGGCATAGCCCAGCAGCCGTTCGCCGGCGGCCGTGGCCACGATCGGCCGCGCGGTCCGGTCGACCAGGGCGGAGCCGACCTGTTCCTCCAGCCGCGCGAGCTGCTGGCTGATGGTGGACTGGGTCATGCTCAGGCGGTCGGCGGCGGCGGTGAAGCTCTGCGCGTCGATGATGCCGACGAAGGAACGCAACAGTCGCGGATCTAGCATGGCGGCGTGATGACCTTCCACACGCCACGGCATGCAGCAAATGGATATGGTCTATCTGAATATTTAATTTTTAAATATTACTCCCGCTCGCTATAGTCAGCACGGACCACAGCACGGACGACGGCGCGGACGCCGCTTGCCCGTCGCCGCGCGAACCCGGAGCAGAAACATGAGCGATACCTTGCATTTCCTGAACATGGCCATCGAGCTCGCCCGCGCCAACATCGCCGCCGGCGGGCGTCCCTTCGGCGCGGTGCTGGTGCGCGACGGCCAGGTGTTGGCCACCGGCGTCAATGAAATCCTGACCTCGCACGACCCCACCGCGCATGCCGAGCTGATGGCCGTGCGCGCCGCCAGCCGCAAGCTTGGCTCGCCTGACCTGAGCGGCTGCGCGGTCTATGCCAGCGGCCATCCCTGTCCCATGTGCATGGCGGCGATGCGGCTGGCGGGCATCCGCGAGGTGGCCTACGCCTATTCGAACGACGACGGCGCGCCCTACGGGCTGTCCACGGCGGCGGTCTACGCCGATCTGGCCAAGCCCTTCGAAGAGCAGTCCATGCGGATCCGGCACGTGCCGGCGCCGGAGCAGGGCGGGCCCGGGCTGTATGCGCAATGGCAGCAGGCCATCCACCGGCAGGCATGAAGCGATGACTCGTGCAGGAACCCGGGCCGGGAACCCCGCGTCCGCCGGCCTATTGCTGGCCGCCATCGCCCTGGTGGCGCTGAACCTGCGGCCCTTCATCGCCGGCATCGGCCCGCTGGCCGCCGATATTGGCGCGCACACCGGCCTGGATCTCAAGCGCATGTCGCTGCTGACGCTGGTGCCCATGCTGCTGATGGGGCTGGTGGCCTTCGCGGGGCCGGCCGTGCAGGCGCGCCTTGGCGGCCGGCGCGCGGTGCTGCTGGCGCTGGCGCTGCTGGCGGCCGGCTCATCGCTGCGGCTGTGGGCCTCGGCCGGCTGGCAGCTGATCGGCACCGCCGCCATGCTGGGCCTGGGCGCTGCGGTGGTGCAGGCCGTGTTGCCCGGCATCATCAAGCGGCAGTTCCCGCGCCATGTCGGCGTGGTCATGGGGCTGTACTCGTCGATGCTGATGGCGGGCGGCGCGCTGGGCGCGCAGCTGTCGCCGCTGGCGGCCGCCGCCAGCGGCGACTGGCGCATCGGCCTGGCCTGGATGGCCGTGCCCGCGCTGCTCGCGCTGGCGCTGGCGGCGCGCAGCCTGCCGCCCGACGAGGCCGTCCGCTCCGGCCGCATGGCGGCCGCGACCTATCTGGCGCGGCCGCGCGTCTGGCTGCTGATGGCCTGCTTCGGCCTGGTCAACGGCGGCTATTCGTCGGTGGTGGCGTGGCTGGCGCCGTTCTATCAGGAGCGGGGCTGGAGCGCGGCGGCCAGCGGCAGCCTGCTCGCGGCCCTGACGGTATGCCAGGCGGCCGCGGCGTTGCTGCTGCCGGTGCTGGCTCGCAAGCACGAGGACCGCCGGCCCTGGCTGTGGCTGACCCTGGTCCTGCAGGCGGCGGGTTTCGCCGCCCTGGCGTGGCGGCCGGACGCGGCGCCCATCGCCTGGGCCATGCTGCTGGGAGCGGGACTGGGCGGCTGCTTCGCCCTGTCGCTGATCGTGGCGCTGGACCATCTGCCGGATCCCCTGCGCGCCGGCGTGCTGTCTTCCTATGTGCAGGGCGGCGGCTTCCTGATCGCGGCGGCGCCGCCCTGGATCGTGGCGGCGTTGCGCGAGGCCACCGGGGGCTTTCGCGACGGCTGGCTGCTGCATCTGGCCTGCGTCGCCGTCGTCGCCGCGCTGTACCTGCGGGCCGCGCCGTCCAGTTATGCGAGGGCGATGGCCGCGCCGCGCGCCGACGCGGCGCGGGCAGGCTCCGGCGGTTCCTGAGGTCATCGGCCGGCGGCGCGGGCTTCGCGCCGTGACGCGTCATGTACCGGTCACATGCCCGGACTATGCTGCGGCAGCACTGGCGCCTCCCGTCCTCGCGGTGAGCATCGACGGCTATGTTCGACTATTCCTGCCATGGCTCACTTTCGAGGCGCGCGCGGCGCGCGGTTCCTGACTCGTTGCCTCCTGCTCGTCGCGGCATTGGCGGCGCGCGGCCAGGCGGCGCCGGCCGGGGACGCGCAGGGCCTGCGCTTCTTCGACATCCCGGCGCTGCCGCTGGCCGAGGCGCTGCAGCGCTTCACCGCCAGCACCGGACATTCCGGGTTGTACGACAGCGGGCTGGTCGCGGGCAGGCGCTCGCGCGGCGTGGCGGGGCATTACACGGCGGAATCGGCGCTGCGGCTGATGCTGGGCGACTCGGGCTTGCAGGCGCGCTACGGCTCGCCGGACACCTTCACGCTCGCCGCCGTGGCGACAGCCGCGCCGGGGCCGGCCGAGACGCTGGCGGCGCGGCAGCGCTACTACGGCAAGCTGCAGGCCGCCATGCGCGCGCTGCTTTGCGGCGACCCGGATGTGCGCCCGGGCAGCTACCGCGCGGCGGTCAGCCTGTGGTTCGGCGACAGCGGCCAGGTGCGGCGCGTGCGCCTGCTGGATTCCACGGGTTCGCCCGAGCGCGATCAGCTGCTGACGCAGCGGCTGGGACGATTGAAACTGGACGAGGCCGCGCCGCCGGGCGTGGGCCAGCCCATCACCTTTGTGATCCGGCCCGGGCAGGCCGCGGCCACCGGAGACTGTCTTGCATAACGGCAAGAGCGCGGATGCGTTCCGCCAGGACCGCCATCCCGGTCCGCCATGCCAGGGACCGGCCCCATGAAGGACGGCGGCCTGGCTTCGTTGCGCAAGTCGCTGGTCACCCACTATGACCGGCTCAAGCGCCGCCTTTCCGCCCGCCTGGGCAATGACGAGCTGGCGGGCGACGCGTTGCAGGACGCGTACCTGAAGCTGGACGGCGTCGCCGCGCCCGAGGCGGTGCGGCAGCCCGAGGCCTACATCTACCGCATGGCTTTCCACATCGCCGCCGACTACGCGCGCTCGGGCGATGAAAGGCTGACGCGCGCCGAGGCCGACGAGATCCTGGGGCTGACGCCCGACGCCGCGCCCGGTCCGGCGCAGATCGCGGAGGACCGGCAGGCGCTGCAGACCCTGATGCGGGCGCTGGAGCGCATGCCGGAGCGCCAGCGCGAGATCCTGCTGGCGGCGCGCCTGGACGGCGTCACGCAAAAGGAGCTGGCGGCGCGGCATGGCATTTCGGTACGCATGGTGGAGCGCGAGCTGCAGCACGCGCAGGCCTATTGCCGCGCGCGCCTGCCGTATTCAAGGTCGGATCGATGATTTTCAGCCGCTACTTCAAATCGGGCGCCAAGGCGCTGGACAGCGAGGCCGAGGCCTGGGTGCGGCGCATCCAGTCCGGGCAGGCCACGCGGCGCGACGCGCTGGCGTTGCGGGAATGGTGCGCGCACAGCGACGCGCACGCGGCGGCGTTCGAGCGGGCGCGGCGCGCCTGGGTGGACATCGGACAGGCCGGCAGGGCGTTCCGCGCCGCGCATCCGCGCGCGGCGGCGGGCG
>NZ_JBICCO010000129.1:0-13413 GCF_043119405.1 Achromobacter sp. 413638 | reverse complement strand
CCCCCCCCCCCCCCCCCCCCCCCCCCCCCCCCCCCCCCCCCCCCCCCCCCCCCCCCCCCCCCCCCCCCCCCCCCCCCCCGCGCGCAGTCGCGGTTCCATAAAACCATACAGGGGAAGCATCATGGCTCACGTGCACAGCACGGTAGGCGTGGATTCGTCGCGCCAATTGCTGAAGTGGCAGCAGATCATGGGCGACGTGTACTACCGCGTCGATATCGTGGGCGACCGCAAGCACGGCATCCGCGGCACACTGGCCGAACAGGCGCTGGGTCGGGTCAGCCTGACGCGCTTCGACTCCGACCGGCAGCGCGTGCTGCGGACGCGGGCCCATATCGCCAGCGATGGCGAAGACAGCTACGTGCTGGTCTTTCCCGAGACCGGGCCGTTGTACTTCGAGCACCAGGGGCGCAACGGCTATGTGCAGGCCGGCGGCTACGTCATGGTGCGCAGCAGCGAATACTACGAGCTGTCCTGCGCCGACAATTTTCGCAACACCACCATCCGCATTCCGGCCCAGGCGCTGGAAAGCGAGTATCCGCGCGCCTGGACGCATTGCGCCCGGGCGCCGCGCGGCCCGGGCGAATTCGCCGGCGTGGTCCGTGGTTTCGCGCAGTCGGCGTGGCGGCTGAACGACGCGTCGCGCCAGCGGCTCGGACCGGCGCTGGCCTCCGAGGTGGCGCGGCTGGTGGCGATCCTGCTGCGCGGCGAGGAGGAAGAAGGCGACGAGGCCGGCGCGGCGGAAGGCGGCCGGCGCGGGACGGACTGGCTGTACCGGGAGATCGTCAGCCGGATCCGGGGCTGCGACGCAGAGACGCCGCTGAATGCCGCGCAGGTGGCGCAGCAGCTGCGCATCTCGCCGGGGTACGTGCACCGCATCCTGGCGCGGCACGCCACCAGTTTCGGCGAACAGCTGCGCGAGGCGCACTTGCAGCAGGCCTACGAGATGCTGGCCGACGCCCGCTTGAACCACCTGACGATCAAGGAAGTGATGTACCGCGCCGGATTCAGCAATTTCTCCCACTTCTGTTATGCGTTCAGGCAGCGCTTCGGCTGTACCGCCGGCGAGCTGCGCCAGCGCGGGGCCGCGCCCGCCGTCTCCTGACACGCAGTGATGCCCGGCGGTCCGCCCGCCGCCGGACAAACAAACCGTGCACTCCCACGACATTCCCGCCGGGCGGGGGTTGATATCTTGGCCGCAAGCGATTTCAACCCAAGGGGAACACGATGACACCGCACTCCGATCCCGGGCTGGCCGAGGAATTCCGCGCCCGGCCCTGCGGCCCGCACAGCGAGCCGCTCAAGCGCCTGCTGGAACGCTTTCGCGGCGCGGCCGTGGCGCACAAGCATGTGCTGGTCGAACTGTCGCACTACGGCCCCTGGCAGGTCGCCCGCCTCGGCGCGACCCGCGATGACCCTGTCGAGCTCATCGCGGGCGCGGTCTTCGACCGCATCGAGGACGCCGAATGGTTCGTCTTCAAGGCCCGCTGGGAACAACACTTCGGGCAGGCGTTGCAAGACTGACGGCGCGGGCAATGAGCGCAAGCATGGGAGACAGGCAATGAACAGCAGCATTACCGGCTATAGCGACAAGATCAGCGTGGCGGGCGGCGAGACGATCGCCTTCAAGGTGAGCGCGCGGCCCGCCCGGCCGTATGAGGCGCGGCTCGTGCGTATCATCCACGGCGACATGAATCCGGCGGGGCCCGGCTACAAGGAAGCGCACGTGCCCAGCAGCATCGAGGGGCGCCATGATGGACGGGAGCAGCGGATCCACTGCGGCTCCTGGGCCTGTGTCGACGGCAACCGTCACTTCGCGCGGCTGCGTTCGATGACGCTGCAGGCCATCGTCTGGCCGACGCGGCCGGGCGGTCGGGCGCAGACCATCATGAGCCTGTGGAATCCCGACGCCGGCCAGGGCGTGCGGCTGGATATCAATGCCCGGGGCGAGCTGGAGGCGGTGCTGGCACAAGGCGGGCGGACCGAGACCGTGGCCAGCGGCAAGCCCATGCTGGCGCGCGAGTGGTATTCGGTGGCCTTGTCGATCGACGCGCAAGAGGGCGTGCTCACCTTGCATCAGGTGCCGCACCGCGTCTACGCCCGCGTTGACGACCGCGTCCGCGTGCAGCAGCGGCGGACGGCGCCGGCGCTGGATGGGCAGACCCTGCTGGCCTTCGCCGCGACGCCCGCGCCGGCAGGCGGCCGCATCATCGGCACGGCGCTGATGAACGGCAAGATCGACCGTCCCCGGCTGAGCGCCCGCGCGCTGGACGAGGCAGAGATCCGCGCGCTGGAAGATCCGTCGTTCCAGGGCATGCGCACGGCCGGCGTGGTGGGGGTGTGGGATTTCTCGCGCCGGATGGAATCCGAGTCGATCGAGGACATCAGCGGCAACCAACTGCACGGCCGCACGCTCAACCTGCCGGTGCGCGCGATGAAGGGCGCCAACTGGACCGGCGAGGAAATGAACTGGCGCCACGCCCCCCGGCAGTACGGGGCGATGCACTTTCACGACGACAGCGTCCACGACGCCGGCTGGGAGACCGATTTCTCGCTGACCGTGCCGGCATCGCTGCGGTCCGGCCTGTACGCGGCCCATCTGCGCTGCGGCGACGACGAGGAGTTCATCCCCTTCGTGGTCCGCGCCACGCCGGGCCAGACCAGCAACCGCATCGCCTACCTGGTGCCCACCGCCAGCTACATGGCCTATGCCAACGAGCACATGCCCACCGACGCGCCGCTGGCGCAGCTGTTGACCGACCAGGTGGCGGTGCTGCGCAAGAACGACGTGTTCCTCAGCGAGCACCGCGAATACGGCAACTCCTGTTACGACGTGCACAGCGACGGCGCGGGCGTTTGCTACACCTCGCGGCTGCGGCCCATCCTGAACATGCGGCCGAAGTACCGCTCCTGGCTGGGCGGACGCGGTTCCGCGCTGTGGCAATTCAACGCCGACACGCATGTCACGGACTGGCTGGAGGCGCAGGGTTACGGCTACGACTGCCTGTCGGACGAAGACCTGCATTACCAGGGCGAGGCGGCGCTGGGCGATTACGACGTGCTGGTCACCAGCAGCCATTCCGAGTACTGGTCCAAGGAAATGTGGGACGCGGTGGACGCATTTCGCGGTCGGGGCGGGCGCATCATCTCGATGGGCGGCAACACCTGGTACTGGCGCGTGGCCTTCAATCCCTCGGTGCCGGGCGTGATGGAGGTGCGCCGCAACGAGGACGGCACCCGCGCCTGGGCGGCCGAACCGGGCGAGTACTACCACAGCTTCACCGGCGAGTACGGCGGTCTCTGGCGGCGCCAGGGACGGCCGCCGCAGATGATCGCCGGCAACGGCTTCATCGCCCAGGGCTTCGATGATTCCTCGTACTACCTGCGCCAGGAAGGCAGCTTCGATCCGCGCGCCCGCTTCATCTTCGAGGGCATCGCGGACGACGAGCGCATCGGCGACTTCGGGCTGGTCGGCAACGGCGCGGCCGGGCTGGAGCTGGATCATGTCGATCGCCTGCTGGGCAGCCCGCCGAACACGCTGGTGCTGGCGTCCTCGACCGGCCATTCCGACATCTATCAGGTGGTGGCCGAGGAAATCCTCATCAACTACCCAGGCACCGGCGGCACCGTCAGTCCGCTGGTGAAGGCGGACCTGGTCTTCTACGAGACGGCGGCCGGCGGGGCGGTGTTCTCGACCGGGTCCATCGCCTGGGCCGGCAGCCTGTCGCACAACGGCTACGACAACAACGTGTCCCGGATCATGCGCAACGTCCTGAACCGCTTCCTGGACCCCGAGCCCTTCTAGCCCCGGGCCGTCCCTTCCATTTTCCTTTCCATCGCGCCGCCCGCGGGACCGTCCCTCGGGCGGCGCAGCCGGCGCGCCGGAGGCCGCAATGAAAGACCTGATCATCAAACTGCCGGCGCGGGCCAAGTCCGCCATCGTCGGCCTATGGCTGGGAGGCTGCCTGCTGCTGGCGGTGTTCCCGCCGTTCTACCTGGCCGCGGGCGGCCAGCGCGCGCTGGTGCTGGGCATGCCGCTGGCGATCGCCTACTGGCTGATCGACGCCGTGCTGCTGGTGGTCGGCATTGCCTTGCTGATGCGCGTGGAGCGCCTGCGCGGCGAGTTCGGCGACGAGCTGGACAACGAACATTCCTGAGAGAACGCCATGAACGGATCCCCCCTGATCACCTTCGGCATGCTGTTCGGATTCATGGCGTTGATCGTCGTGATCCTCTATGCCACCAAGCGCAGCAGCGGCACCTTCACCGACTACGCGGTGGGCGGCCGGTCCTTTTCCGCCTGGTTCATCGCCATGTCGTACACCAACTCATGGTGGCCCGGCGCCACCTACACGGCCTTCTTCGGCCTGAGCGCCGGCGCGGGCGTGCTGGGCCTTTATGCGCTGGCCTACTCGCTGCTGGGCGTGACCGCCATGTACCTGATGGCGGAACGGGCCTGGGTCTGGGGCAAGCGCTTCGACCTGCGCACCCAGTGCGACATGCTGGGCATGCGCTTCGATTCGAAGGCGGTGCGCGTGATCGCCAGCCTGATCGGCATCATCTGCCTGTTTCCCTGGCTGGTCCTGGGCATCCAGGCCATGGCTGTGCTGTTCCATTTCGCCAGCTTCGGCGCCTGGAGCGTGGGCGCCAGCCTGATCGCGGGCGTGGCCCTGATCGGCGTGCGGCAGATCTGGACGGTGCAGATGGGCATGCGCGGCCTGGTCATCACCGACCTGGCGCAGGGCATCGTGGCCTATGGCGGCAGCGCGCTGCTGTGCCTGGGCCTGCTCTGGTTCAGCCGCGAGGCGTCCTACGCGAATCTGGCGACGCTGCCGTCCGAGCTGCTGCGCCTGCCGGGGCAGGGCGGCCAGTACGGCATCTGGTACGTGTCCAGCCTGATCCTGACGGGCGTGATCGGCTCGCTGTGCTGGCCGACCAGCTACCAGCGCATCTACACCGCCAGCGGCGTGGGCGCGGTGAAGAAGGGCACGGTGCAGACCATGATCGTGGCCGGCGGCTTCTACGCGCTGCTGACGCTGGTGGCGCTGGCCGCCAGCGGCCTGGACGTGGTCAGCGCCAAGCCGCAGGACGGCTGGTTCACGCTGCTGTACCACGTGGGCGGCGAATGGATGCTGGGCCTGGCCATCGTCATCGTGCTGGCCGCCAGCATGGGCTGGGTGGACGGCTGCGTGCAGGTCTGCGGGGCGCAGATCGCCAATGACATCGTGCAGGTGGTGTCGCCGCGCACGGACCGGCAGATGACCATCATCGCCAAGGCCTCGATGGCGGTGTTCATGCTGGGCGCTTCGGTGGTGGCCTTCCTGACCTACGATTTCCCACGGCTGCAACTGCTGGCGCAGATGTCCTACCAAGGCATCGTGCAGCTGGCGGTGCCGCTGTTCCTGGGCATGTTCTGGCGCGGCGGCAACCGCATCGGCGCCTTGCTGTCGATGGGCTGCGGCTTCACGCTGGCGGCGGTGCTGACCTGGTTCTATCCCGACGACATGCCGGGGTTGGGCAGCCTGACCTCGGGCGTGCTGGCGCTGGGCGTCAACCTGTTGCTGTACCTGGGCTGCCATGTCTGCTTCGGCCAATCGGAGCAGGAGCGCGAGCGGGTCCGGCGTCTGTTCGACGCGGGGCGCGCCAAGGCAGACGCGCCGGCGGGGCTGCCAACGGCGCGTCCGGTCCGGGCCTGAACGGACGGGCCGCGTCCGCGTGGCCCCGTGTGTGGGCCGGGCGTGTGGAACGGACGCAGGGCGACGGGCGCGGCGGTCGGCCCCGGCTGGGCAGGCGCCCGAGCCTGCGTGCTAAGGTGGGCGCTTTTCCAGACCTGCCGCGCTCCCGTTCCACGATGCCCGATTTCTTCGGCAACCTCATCGACCAGATCCTGGGCTTTGCCCGCGCCCACGAGCAATGGCTGCCGGCCATCGGCTTCGCTTTCGCCTTCGTGAAGTCACTGCCGCTGGTGGCGCTGTTCGTGCCGGGCACGGCGCTACTGCTGTCGATCGGGGCCGTGCTGGGGTCGGGCGCGGGGCAGTTCGCGCCCGTCTGGCTGGCCATCGCGATCGGCGCCGCGCTGGGCGACTGGGTCGCTTATGCGCTGGGCGTGAAGGTCGGGCCGGCGCTGCTGCAATGGGCGCCGCTGCGGCGCCGGCCGCGCCAGGTGCTGCGCGCGGCGGCTTTCATCAAGCGCTGGGGCGTGCTGAGCATCGTGCTGTGCCGCTTCTTCGGGCCCTTGCGCGCCACGGTGCCGACGCTGGCCGGCATTTTCGAGATGCGGCGCGGGCCGTTCCAGGCGGCCAACTGGGCCTCGGCTTTCCTGTGGGCGGCGGCCCTGCTGGCGCCGGGCTGGGCGGGCGTGGGCTGGTTCATGGGCCGCTAGCGCCAGGGCAGGCGAGTGGGCAGGCCAGCGGCCCGCCCGGCATTCAACGCGGGTCGGCGTCGCGCAACCTGGCCATGGCGTAGGCGTTGACATGGCGGCCGTCGCGCACCGCGTAGTCGCGCAGTTCGCCTTCGACCGCGAAGCCGTGCTTGCGGTACAGGGCGATGGCGGGTTCGTTGTCGGTATAGACCATCAGTTCCACCCGGCGCAGGTTCATCCAGTTGTCGGCCACGTCCAGCAGCGCGCCAAGCAGGCGGCCGCCGATGCCCTGGCCGTGCCAGCCCTTCGCGACCGCGATGCCGACGCTGCCGCAATGGCTGCGCCGGACGCGTTCGAATTGCTCCAGGCTGGCGTATCCCGCCACCTCGCCCTGCACCGTGGCGACCAGGCCGACGCGCCTTTCGCTGTCCTGTTCCATGCGCTTGCGCCATCGTTCCAGCGACGGGTAGGGCAATTGCAGGACCTGGCGCGCGACGTCCGGATCGCCATGCAGCGCGGTGATGCCCGGGACGTGTTGTTCGCAGGCGCGTTCGATCAGGACGGAGGCGGGGGCCATGGAGGTGTTGTGGAAATTGATGAAGTTCGCAGTATAGATTCGCGCCAGCGGCATACCTGGGCGCGGCCGTCGGCGGCGTTGTTCGCGCCTGTTCGGCCGCCCGCGTTCACACCGCCGCCGCGTCGGCCAGCAGCCAGTCGCGCAGCCGCGCCAGCGCGGGGGGCGCGCCATCCTGCGCCTTCAGCGTGCACAGGCTGAAGGCGGCGCAGCTATCGACGAAGCCCAGCGGCGCGGCCAGACGGCCGCGATGCAGCTCGGCCTCAACCAGCACGGCCGGCGCGATGGCCACGCCCAGGCCGGCGGCAGCCGCTTCCAGCATGTGCCCCAGATGATCGAATTCGCGGCCGGGATGACGCGGGGCCAGCTTCACGCCGACGCGGCCGGCCCAGTCCTGCCAGGCCTCGGGCCGCGAGCTGGTGTGCAGCAGAGGTGCGTCCAGCACGTCGGCCGGACGCGACAGGCGGGCGGCCCAGGCTGGCGCGCAGACCGGGCCGGTGGCCTCGGCCAGCAGCGGCGTCACGGCCCACTCGCGCGGCCAATCGCGGCCGGCCAGGATCAGCGCGTCGACGCGCCGGGTGTTCAGCAGGGCGGCGTCCGCCGCGGTCTGCAGGCGGATGCGGATGTCGGGATGCGCGGCCTCGAAACGCTCCAGCCGGGGGATGAGCCAGTTGGACAGGAAACTGGCCGGCGCGCCCACGGCCAGCTCGGAAGGCTGGGTGCTGCGCCTGAGCGCGTCGCAGCGGCGCTCCAGCAGGTCGAAGGCGTCCTCGGCCGCGCGCTGCAGGTCCAGGCCGGCGGCGGTCAGCTGGACGCCGCCGGCGCGGCGCTCGAACAGCGGGCAGTCGAACCATTGCTCCAGCTGCCGGATCTGTTGGCTGACGGCGCTGTGCGTCACGCACAGTTCCTTGGCGGCCAGGCTGAAGCTCAGCTGGCGGGCGGCGCTGTCGAAGAAGCGCAGCGCGTTCAGGGAGGGCAGGCGTCTCATGATCAGATTGTTAGTTCAGCTAACAGTTATGATAAACAAATCATTGATTTAAAACTGGTTTGATGAAAGCTAGCATAAACGGAAATCCCGGCTCGTCCGAGCCAGCACCGCAAATGGAATCCGTGACTCATGCAGCCAGCTTCCCATCCGGACATTCCCGACCGCCATGGCCAATTCGGGCCTTATGGCGGGCGCTACATGCCCGAAACCCTCATCCCCGCCCTCGATGAACTGGAACGCGCCTTCCGCGCGCTGCGCGAGGATCCGGACTTCTGGCGGTCCTTCCGCGCCATGCTGGCCGATTACGTGGGCCGGCCCAGCCCGTTGTTTCTGGCCGAGGGCATTTCCGACGAGCTGGGCGGGGCGCGCATCTACCTGAAGCGCGAGGACCTGAACCACACCGGCGCCCACAAGATCAACAACTGCCTGGGCCAGATCCTGCTGGCGCGCCGCATGGGCAAGCGCCGCATCATCGCCGAGACCGGCGCGGGCCAGCATGGCGTGGCCACCGCGACGGTGTGCGCGCTGTACGGCCTGCAATGCGTGGTCTACATGGGCGCGCAGGACATGGCGCGCCAGTCCGTCAATGTGCGCCGCATGCGCATGCTGGGCGCGCAGGTGCGCGCCGTCCATACCGGCACCGCGACGCTGAAGGATGCGATGAACGAGGCGCTGCGCGACTGGATCGCCAACGTCGCCGACACCTACTATCTGCTGGGCACCGGCGCGGGCCCGCATCCCTATCCCTGGCTGGTGCGCGAGTTCCAGCGCGTGATCGGCGACGAGACGCGCGAGCAGATCCTGGCCCGGACCGGGCGCCTGCCGGATGCCATGGTCGCCTGCGTCGGCGGCGGTTCGAACGCGCTGGGCTTCTTCTATCCCTTCCTGGGCGACGCGGGCGTGCGGATGATAGGCGTGGAAGCGGGCGGGCTGGGCCTGGCCAGCGGCGCTCACGCGGCCAGCCTGGGGGCCGGCTGCCCCGGCGTGCTGCACGGCTGCCACAGCTATTACCTGCAGGACGAGGACGGCCAGATCATCAACGCGCATTCGATCTCGGCGGGCCTGGACTACCCGGGCGTGGGGCCGGAACATGCGCTGCTGCACGACCGCAAGCGCGTGGACTATGTCTCCGTGACCGACGCGCAGGCCGTGTCCGCCTTCCACTGGCTGACCCGCCGGCAGGGCATCCTGCCGGCGCTGGAAAGCGCCCATGCGCTGGCTCATGCGCGCGAACTCGCGCCCCGCATGCGGCCCGACGACATCCTGATCGTGTGCCTGAGCGGGCGCGGCGACAAGGACCTGGACACCGTTACCCAATATGACGAGGCAGCACATGAACCGGCTTGACCATACCCTCGGCGCGCTGCGCCGCGCGGGACGCAGCGGCTTGGCCGCCTATTTCGCGGCGGGCGACCCCGATCCCGAAGCGTCGCTGGCGCTGCTGCGCGGGCTGCCGGCGGCCGGCGCGGACGTGATCGAGCTGGGCATGCCGTTCAGCGATCCGGTGGCCGACGGCCCGATCCTGCAGCAGGCCAATGCGCGCGCGCTGGCTGGCGGGCAGACCTTGAAGCGCACGCTGGCCCTGGTGCGCGCCCTGCGCGAGACGGAGAGCCGGACGCCGGTGGTGCTGATGGGCTATCTCAATCCCATCCTGCGCCATGGCGTCGCGGCCTTCGCCCGGGATGCGGGCGAGGCGGGCGTGGACGGGCTGATCCTGGTCGACCTGCCGCTGGAACACGCGGGCGAGATCGACCGCCAGTTGCGCGAGCACGGGATGCACCTGATCCGCATGTCGGCGCCGACCTCCGAGGACGCCCGGCTGGCCGACACGCTGCGCGACGCGGGCGGCTTCGTCTATCACATCATGCTGGCCGGCACGACCGGGGCCGAGCTGCCGGACGAGGACCGCATCGCCCGGGCGCTGGCCAAGGTGCGCGTGCATACGGGTTTGCCGGTGGCGGCGGGTTTCGGCGTGCGCACGCCGGAGCAGGCCAGGGCGGTGGGCAGGCATGCCGACCTGGTGGCGGTCGGTTCCCGGCTGGCCGAG
Source organism: Achromobacter sp. 413638 (assembly GCF_043119405.1). NCBI lineage: Bacteria > Pseudomonadati > Pseudomonadota > Betaproteobacteria > Burkholderiales > Alcaligenaceae > Achromobacter > Achromobacter sp. 413638. The sequence goes on along the minus strand of NZ_JBICCO010000129.1, from coordinate 3,446 downwards.
GTGCTGGCCGAGCGCGGCGTGCCCGGCGCGCTGGAGGAAGTGCGGCTGCTGGCCGGCGCCTTGCGGCAGTAGAAGGTGGCCCGCCCGGCATGCCGGGCGGCCGCGCACGCGTCAGGAACGCGCGGCGGGCGGCGGCGCGCCGTTGGCGTCCACGCCGTAGTAGCGCATGTCCGCGTAGGGAATCCAGCGCGACTTGCGCAGCAGCCGGTGACCGATCCAGAAGGCCAGGAACAGCGGGATCGCCAGATAGGTGGAGATCACGCCGATCCAGTCGATGCGCTGTTCCAGGAAGGCCTGGTAGTTCTGGCCCAGCGTCACCAGCAGGCACAGCACGAAGGCCAGCAGCGGGCCGAAGGGGAACAGGCCGGCCTTGTAGGGCAGGTCGGCGGTGTCGTAGCCCTGTTTCACATAGCCCTGGCGGAAGCGGTAGTGGCTGACCGCGATGCTGAGCCAGACGATGAACTCCGTCATGCCGGCGAAGTTCAGCAGCCAGATATAGACCGCCTTGGGGCTGTAGACCACGCTGAACATGCACAGGCAGGCCAGCACGGTGGTGGCCAGCAGCGCGCGCAGCGGCACGCCGCCGCGCGTCAGGCGCTTGAAGAAGGCGGGCGCCTGGCCGTCCACGGCCATGTTGAACAGCATGCGCGTGGCGGCGTACATGCCGGAGTTTCCGGCCGACAGCACCGAAGTCAGGATGACCGCGTTCATGACCGTCGCCGCCGACAGCAGGCCGGCGTGCTGGAACACCAGCGTGAACGGGCTGACGGCGATATCGCCGACCTCGTTGCGCAGCAGTTGCGGATCGGTATAGGGAATGAGCAGGCCGATGATCAGGATGGCCAGCACGTAGAACAGCAGGATGCGCCAGAACACGTGGTTGATGGCGCGCGGCACGTTGCGGCGCGGGTTTTCGGATTCGCCGGCGGCCACGCCGACCAGCTCGGTGCCCTGGAACGAATAGGCCACCACCATGGCCACGCCCACCCAGGTGGCGAAGTTGCCGACGAAGGGCGCGTCGCCCACGCTCCAGTTGACCAGGCCGATCTGGTCGCCGCTGTGGATGATGCCGACCAGCATGCCCAGGCCCACGACGATGAAGCACAGCACGGCGATGACCTTGATCAGCGCGAACCAGTATTCGGATTCGCCGAAGCCGCGCGCCGAGAAGGCGTTCAGGCCGAAGGTCAGCGCCAGGAAGGCCACGCTCCAGATCCATCCGGGCGAATCCGGGAACCAGTAGGCCATGACCAGCTGCGCCGCCACCACGTCCACGGCCACCACGGTGGCCCAGCTGAACCAGAAGGTCCAGCCCAGCGCGAAGCCGAAGCCCGGATCCACGTAGCGCGAGGCATAGGTGCAGAAGGAGCCGGACACCGGCATGAAGGTGGCCAGTTCGCCCAGGCTGGTCATGATGAAATAGACCATCAGGCCGATCACCAGGTAGACCAGCAGCGCGCCGCCGGGACCGGCCTCGGCGATCGCCGCGCCGGAGGCGATGAACAGGCCCGTGCCGATGGCGCCGCCAAGCGCGATCATGGTCAGGTGGCGCGCCTTGAGCACGCGCTGCAGCTGATTCGCGCTGCCCGCAGGGGTCCCCGAATCTGTCGTCGGTGTCGTCATTGTTGGAATGCCAGGGGTATTTGTTGCAAGGGGCCGTATGGGTGGATGCCGGACAGTGGCCGGTTCCGCCTCGCCCAGGGGGGAGCGGGAACTGTAGTCCGGGGCCTTGAAAGTCCAGGCCGCTTGGCGTCAGGGACGGGCGCCGCGCCAGGCGGCGCGGGCGCCGGGCTGGACGGCAAAGCCGGGCATTTTACAATGTCCGGAATTTCCGGGCGCGGCCGCGCGCCCACGCCCGCAGGAGCAGCATCATGGCCCATTCCCCTCAAATCGAATTTCTGCCCGAGCCGGGCGTGGACGTGCGCCAGCTGTTCATCCTGCTGCACGGGGTCGGCGGCACGCCGGACAGCCTGCTGCCGCTGGCCGAGGCGGTGCGCGCCGCCTTTCCCACGGCTGCGGTGCTGATCCCTGAAGGCTTCGAGCCCTTCGATGGCGGCGGCGCCGGCCGCCAGTGGTTCTCGGTGCGCGGCGTGACCGAGGAAAACCGCCCCGCGCGGGTGGCGGCGGCGCTGCCGGCGCTGGCCGCGTATGTGCAGCAGGCGCAGCAGCGCTTCGGCCTGCTGCAATCGGACACGGCCCTGGCCGGCTTCTCGCAGGGCGCCATCATGGCGCTGGAGCTGGTGCAGGCGCATGACGGCATGGCCGGCCGCGTGATGGCGTTCTCGGGGCGCTACGCCGAACTGCCCAGGACCGCGCCGCGCTACACCACGCTGCACCTGCTGCATGGCTCAGCCGATCCGGTCATGGACGTGGCGCTCATCCAGGCGGCGCAGACCAGGCTGGACGAGCTGCATGGCGATTCCACCATCGACGTGGCCACCGGCCTGGGGCACGAGCTGCATCCGGCGCTGATCCAGCGCGCCATCGTGCGCCTGCAGACCTGCGTGCCGCTGCGCAGCTGGGAAGCGGCGCTGGGGCTGGACCAGAGCCCGCCGGACGGCACCACCGTGCATTGAACCGGCGCGGGCCGGCCTGCCCGGGAGCCGGCCGGTCCGTCAGGGTGCGTATTCGCCGCGCACGCGCTCCGAGAAACCCTCGGCCAGCATGATCTTCTTGCCGTCCAGGTCCAGCAGCCCGTCGCGCTTGAGGCGGTTCAGCACGCGCGTGACGGTGACGCGGGACAGGTCCACCAGGCTGCCGATCTGCTCATGCGTCAGGTTGACCGTGATGGGCGCGCCCTCGGCGCAGGCGTCCTGGTGGGTCTGGCGGAACTGGTCCAGGAAGCGGATCACGCGCTGCTCGGGCGAGTCGAAGGTGGCCTGGCGCAGGCGCGCCACCATCTGGCGCTGCTTGACGCTGAGCAGGTAGATCAGGGCCAGCGCGAAATCCGGGTCCTGCCGCACCAGGTCGGGAATGCGCCCGGTCTCGAAGCGCAGCAGGGAGCTGTCCTCGATGGCGCGCGCGCTGGAGTAGCGCGGCTGCTTGAGGAAGGCGGCGGCCTCGCCGATCAGGCTGCCCGGCCCCATGATGTTGAGGATGGACTCGTGGCCGTCCTCGCTGAGCATGTGGACATGGACCTTGCCGGTCACGATCACGTAGAACAGGTCGTCGACCTGGCCCTGGTTGAAGAGGCTGGCGCCGCTGGGCAGCGTGACGGGTTGGCCCAGATGGCTCAGCGAGCGCAGGTAGGCGGCCTGTTCGCCCTGGGGCAGCCAGGTCTCGACGGCGACGTGACGCGCCGGGCCATTCGCTTGTTTGGCCACGTTTTCCCTTGGTGTGTGTCTGTCGTTCTTGTATGCCTCCGGATTATACGGTTGGCCAGCAGCGGCCCGGGGGGGGGGGGGGGGGGGGGGGGGGGGGGGGGGGGGGGGGGGGGGGGGGGGGGG